>NZ_CBDKZX010000043.1:0-34336 GCF_965301105.1 Kluyvera sp. | reverse complement strand
TCGTCAGTTTTTCGGCGTCAATGCCCTGCTGCTCAGCGCGCAGGAAATCGCCGTCGTTGAATTTGGTCAGGTTGAACGGGTGCGCATGTTTCGCCTGCCACAGACGCAGCGGCTGCGCGACGCCGTTACGATAGCCCAGCACCGGCAGATCCCAGGCTTCACCGGTAATCGTGAAGGCAGGCTGCCATTCGCCTTTGACCACTTTACCGCCAATGCCCACCTGCACATCCAGCGCAGCGTTGTGGCGGAACCACGGGTAGCTACCGCGCTGCCAGTCATCCGGCGCCTCCATCTGCTGGCCATCGGCAAACGACTGGCGGAACAGACCGTACTGGTAGTTCAGACCATAGCCGGTGGCGGACTGGCCAACGGTCGCCATGGAGTCGAGGAAGCACGCCGCCAGACGCCCCAAACCACCGTTGCCCAGCGCCGGGTCAGTCTCTTCTTCCAGCAGGTCAGTCAGGTTGATGTTGTAGGCCTTCAGCGCTTCACTCACCCCTTCATACCAGCCGAGGTTGAGCAGGTTGTTACCGGTCAGGCGGCCAATCAGGAACTCCATGGAGATGTAGTTCACGTGACGCTGATCTTTTGCTGGCTTCGCTACCGGCTGCGCCGACAGCTGTTCAGCCAGCGCGCCGCTCACAGCCTGCCACCACTGATGAGACGTCATTTCGGAAGCGGCCTGCAGGCCAAAACGCTGCCACTGACGCGTCAGGGCAGCCTGGAATGAATCGTGATTAAAAGTAGGCTGTGACATAGTGAAATCGAATCCTTTTTACATAAACGTTAGCGGTAGTTTGCCTGGCTGAATGCGCGACTTCCTCATCCTGTCCAGGATTAGGCGGGGAGGAGTCGCAGGGATGAGCGAAAAGTGTGATCGCCGCCACTATAACGTTAGCGACTGGCGGCAGTTTTGCGCGTTTTTCAGCCGGTTCAGCACGTCCTTTTTTCAGAATTCAGTCTCTGGGATTATGCCCGTGAGATCTTCGCGCCAGCTCATAAAATGAAATACTGTTTCGCAGTAAATATGTAAATAAGGAAACAATCCCCTTGCGAAAATAAGCAACAAATTAATACGTATTGTTTCTACGGAAAATTACGTGAGCTGACATATCTTTAAACGCTCTTTATTCCATAGGTGCTTAAAGTTTATTTTCACTTGTAACCACAATAGGTTATAAAACCCCGCATTTCCGCGCTCTGCGCGCCGTTCTACGTGGATGGTATTAAATTAAAGAATTTGTGACATATCGCAAATTAGCAGACATCAAAACGGGACATAACTTGCAATACATAGGCATTTGACCGACCTTTGTAGGGATTAATTACGAAGCGCAAAAAAAATCTCGTTTTCCAATCCTCACAGTGAAGTGATTAGCTATGTTGATTCCGTCAAAACTAAGTCGACCAGTCCGTCTCGAACACACGGTGATTCGCGATCGGCTGTTGGCGAAACTTTCCGGCGCGAACAATTATCGTCTGGCGCTGATAACCAGTCCGGCTGGCTATGGAAAGACCACGCTCGTATCACAATGGGCGGCAGGAATGAGTGACCTTGGTTGGTATTCGCTGGATGAAGGCGATAACCAACAGGAGCGCTTTGCCAGCTACCTGATCGCGGCTATCCAGCAGGCGACAGGCGGCCATTGCGAGGCCAGCGAAAACATGGTGCAAAAGCGCCAGTACGCGAGCCTCAGCTCCCTTTTCGCACAACTGTTTATTGAACTCAGCGAGTGGCAACGTCCGCTGTATTTGGTGATCGATGATTACCACCTGATTACCAACCCGGTGATCCACGATGCCATGCGTTTCTTCCTGCGCCACCAGCCGGAAAATCTGACGCTGGTCGTGCTATCGCGCAATCTGCCGCAGTTGGGTATCGCCAACCTGCGCGTGCGCGATCAATTGCTGGAGATTGGCAGCCAGCAGCTCTCCTTTACGCATGCGGAAACCAAACAATTCTTCGACTGCCGCTTAGCCGCGCCCATCGAAGCGGCGGAAAGCAGCCGCCTGTGCGACGACGTTGCCGGCTGGGCGACCGCGCTCCAGCTGATCGCGCTCTCCGCACGCCAGCGTAATAACGCCACCCAACATTCGGCGCGTCGTCTGGCGGGGATTAACGCCAGCCACCTGTCCGATTATCTGGTGGATGAAGTGCTGGATAACGTCGATTCGCAAACACGCAACTTCCTGCTGAAAAGCTCGCTGCTGCGCTCCATGAACGATGCGCTCATCGCTCGCGTGACCGGTGAAGAAAACGGCCAGATGCGCCTTGAAGAGATTGAACGCCAGGGGCTGTTTATTCAGCGCATGGATAACTCCGGCGAGTGGTTCAACTATCACCCGCTGTTCTGTAGCTTCCTGCGTCAACGTTGCCAGTGGGAACTGGCCACCGAGCTGCCGGAAATCCACCGCGCGGCGGCGGAAAGCTGGATGGCGCAGGGCTTCCCAAGCGAAGCTATCCATCACGCGCTGGCGGCTGGCGACCCGAAAATGCTGCGCGATATTCTGCTGAATCACGCCTGGGGTCTGTTCCACCACAGCGAGCTGGCGCTGCTTGAAGAGTCGCTCTCCGCGCTGCCGTGGGAAAGCCTGCTGGAAAACCCGCGTCTGGTGCTGCTCCAGGCCTGGCTGATGCAAAGCCAGCACCGCTACAGTGAAGTAAACACCCTGCTGGCTCGCGCCGAGCAGGAGATGACGTTTGAAATGGATACCTCGCTGCACGGCGATTTCAACGCCCTGCGCGCGCAGGTCGCCATCAACGACGGCGACCAGGACGAAGCCGAGCGTCTGTCGACCGTGGCGCTGGAAGAACTGCCGCTGGCTAACTTCTACAGCCGTATCGTCGCCACGTCTGTGCATGGTGAAGTGCTGCACTGCAAGGGGCAACTCAGCCAGTCCATCGCCGTCATGCAGCAAACAGAACAGATGGCGCGCCGCCACGATATCTGGCACTACGCGCTGTGGAGTCTGATTCAACAAAGCGAAATTTTGTTTGCCCAGGGCTTCTTACAAGCCGCCTGGGAGTGTCAGGAAAAAGGTTTCCAGCTGATTCGCGAGCAGCATCTGGAACAGCTGCCGATGCATGAATTCCTGCTGCGCATCCGCGCGCAGCTGCTGTGGGCGTGGGCGCGTCTCGACGAGGCGGAAACCGCTGCCCGCACCGGTATAGAAGTGTTGAGTGGCTTCCAACCGCAGCAGCAGCTCCAGTGCCTGACGTTACAGGTACAATGCTCGCTGGCACGCGGCGACCTGGATAACGCCCGCAACCACCTGAACCGTCTTGAAAATCTGCTCGGCAACGGTGCCTATCACAGCGACTGGGTTTCCAACGCGGATAAGGTTCGCGTCATCTACTGGCAGATGGTCGGCGATAAAAAAGCGGCCGCCAACTGGCTGCGACACACGCCGAAGCCGGAGTTCGCCAACAACCACTTCCTGCAGGGTCAGTGGCGTAACATTGCCCGCGCGCAGATTCTGCTGGGCGAGTTCGACTCCGCGGAAATGGTGCTCGAAGAGCTGAATGAGAATGCCCGTGGGCTGCGCCTGATGAGCGATCTCAACCGCAACCTGCTGCTGCTCAACCAGCTGCACTGGCAAGCGGGTAATAAGAATGAAGCCCAGCGCGTGCTGCTGGAGGCGCTCCAGCTCGCCAACCGCACCGGGTTCATCAGCCACTTTGTGATTGAAGGCGAAGCGATGGCCCAGCAGCTACGCCAGCTGATTCAGCTGAATACGCTGCCAGAGCTGGACCAGCATCGTGCCCAGCGCATTCTGCGTGAAATCAACCAGCACCATCGTCATAAGTTCGCCCACTTCGACGAAAGCTTCGTCGAGCGCCTGCTGAACCACCCGGAAGTGCCGGAGCTCATCCGTACCAGCCCGCTCACCCAGCGCGAGTGGCAGGTGCTGGGGCTTATCTATTCAGGCTATAGCAACGAACAAATTGCCGGTGAACTGGACGTGGCGGCAACCACCATCAAAACCCATATCCGTAATCTTTATCAGAAGCTTGGCGTGGCGCACCGTCAGGATGCGGTGCAGCACGCACAGCAGTTGCTGAAGATGATGGGGTATGGCGTTTAATAAAAAAGGAGAAACGGTTTACGTTTCTCCTTTCCGACCACTGCCTGATAGCGCGAAGCTTATCAGGCCTTAGCACAGCTCCAGCTGCACCTCATTTTCGGCAATCACCTGCATCACGCCCGGCGGCGGTAGCACGTCGGTGTATACCGCATCCACCATGCTGATACTGCCCATATTGACCATCGCGTTACGACCAAATTTCGAATGGTCGACAACCAGAATGACGTGGCGGGAATTATCAATAATCGCACGCTTGGTGCGCACCTCGTGATAGTCAAACTCCAGCAGCGAACCGTCGCTGTCGATGCCGCTGATGCCGAGAATGCCGAAGTCGAGGCGGAACTGGGAGATGAAGTCCAGCGTCGCCTCGCCGATGATACCGCCATCGCGGCTTCGCAGCTCACCGCCTGCCAGAATAATGCGAAAATCTTCTTTCACCATCAACGTGTTAGCCACGTTAAGGTTGTTGGTCACGATGCGCAGGTCGCTGTGATTAAGCAGCGCGTGGGCCACCGCTTCCGGGGTCGTACCGATGTCGATAAACAGCGCCGAGCCGTTCGGGATCTGGCTTGCCACCTTCTGTGCGATACGCTCTTTCTCAGCCGTTTGCGTCGCTTTTCTATCGTGCCATGAGGCGTTGACCGAGCTCGACGGCAACGCCGCGCCGCCGTGATGGCGCAAGATTTTTTTCTGTTCCGCAAGGTCATTCAAATCGCGACGAATGGTCTGGGGGCTGACGGAAAAGTGCTCCACCAGCTCTTCCGTACTGACATAGCCCTGGAGTTTGACCAGTTCGATTATCGCGTCATGACGTTGTGTTTGTTTCATGATGAATCCCTGGAAAATTATGCTCGCTTTCGCACATTAAGCGTATCGACGAAGGCCATAGCCAGACCAATCACCAGCCCGGTGACGTGCGCGCCGTTCGCAATCGACATCCCAAAAACGTTGAACCACCCGGCAACCAGCCAGACCAATGAGAACATAATCAGCCCGCGCGGCAGGAAAATGCCGCTCTGCGGGTCGCGCTCACCGCGCAGCCAGGCGTAGCCCATCAAGGCATAGACCACACCGGAAAGTCCGCCAAACCACGGACCGCTAAACTGATGCTGAATAAAGCCGCTCAGCAGCGCGCTGATAACGGTAATCACCACCAGTTTGCCGCTGCCAATGCGCTTCTCTATCGCGCCGCCAAGGTACCACCACCATAGCAGGTTAAAGAGGATATGAACGAACGAGAAATGCATGAATGCGTGGGTAAAATAGCGCCAGACTTCAAATTTCAGCGAATCGTCGTACGGCCAGGCGAGCCAAATCATGACCGGCTGATCGCCGATGACGCTCATCAGAATAAAGACCAGAATGCAGACCGCCATGATGCTCATCGTCACCGGGCCAGCACCGGCTTTCAGCGTGGCAAGGAAAGGAAAACGACGATAGTGCAGGCCGCTGTTGGTCTGCCCGGACTGCCAGCTCGCCGCCAGGTAGCGCGGATCGGCCGGGTTCTCAAGAAAGCGCTCCAGCTCGTCGCGCACGCGGGCCTCCTGCGCTTCATCAGAAAGCCAGACATCGCTGCGCGTATGCTGCTGGATAGTCAGAATAACCCCCTGCGTCGCCATATAGTCAACAAAGGCCTGGGCCACGCGCGGGTTGGTAAAAGAGGTGATCATCAACATTCAGCAGGTCGCTTCTATTCCACACAAAAGGGGACAGTATATACCCAAACTCTGACAGATACGTTGCAAAGGCGCGCAATGACCGCCTGACAGCAGGCGGTATCAGGAATGGGCGAACGCAGCCGTCTTAGAAAGCCGCGTGCTCCACCTCAGCGGGGAAGTGACGGTGCCAGGCATCAAAGCCGCCGTCGACGCTGTAGACCTGGTCATAACCCTGCTGCAACAGGTACTGCGCAGCACCTTTGCTGCTGTTGCCGTGATAGCACATCACCATCACCGGCGTTTCAAAATCGTTATCACGCATAAACGCGCCCAGCGTGTCGTTAGTCAGATGAAACGCGCCTGGGGTATGGCCCATCGCAAAGCTCTGCGGGTCGCGAATATCCACCAGCACAGCGGTGCTTTGCTGCAGCTTTTGGTGCGCCTGTTCTACGTTAATACATTCAAACTGTTCCATGGTGCTCTCTTATCTTTATGGCAGGTATTGTCTTGCTGGCGATATTTTACCGCCAAGTGTACGTCCTCAGGCCACGTAAACGCCAATATGTTATGCACATCACTCTAAAATGTTTTTTCAATGTTACCAAAAGCGCGTTTACTTGCTATTATGAGCGATATCGAACATTAATGAGCTATAACGAAAGTCCCTGAGGTAGCAATAATGGAAACCAAAGATCTGATTGTGATAGGTGGCGGTATCAACGGTGCGGGCATTGCGGCTGACGCAGCGGGGCGCGGATTATCCGTGCTGATGCTGGAAGCCAGAGATCTGGCCTGCGCCACGTCGAGCGCCAGCTCGAAACTGATCCATGGCGGCCTGCGCTACCTTGAACACTACGAATTCCGTCTGGTCAGCGAAGCGCTGGCCGAGCGTGAAGTGCTGCTGAAAATGGCCCCGCACATCGCCATTCCGATGCGTTTTCGTCTGCCGCACCGCCCGCATCTGCGCCCGGCATGGATGATCCGTACCGGTCTGTTTATGTACGATCACCTGGGTAAGCGCACCAGCCTGCCCGCTTCTACCGGTTTGCGTTTTGGCGCAGAATCGGTCCTGAAGCCGGAAATCGTGCGCGGTTTCGAATATTCCGACTGCTGGGTCGATGATGCTCGTCTGGTACTGGCTAACGCGCAAATGGTGGTAAAAAAAGGCGGTGAAGTCCGAACCCGTACTCGCGCAATCTCAGCGAAACGCGAAAACGGCCTGTGGGTGGTGGAAGCGGAAGATATCGACAGCGGCGAAAAATTCCGCTGGCAGGCGCGCGGTCTGGTGAATGCCACCGGTCCGTGGGTCAAACAGTTCTTTGACGACGGGATGCATCTGCCTTCGCCATACGGCATCCGCCTGATCAAGGGCAGTCATATTGTGGTGCCCCGCGTGCACAACCAGAAGCAAGCCTACATTCTGCAAAACGAAGATAAGCGCATCGTGTTTGTGATCCCGTGGATGGACGAATTCTCAATTATTGGCACTACCGACGTGGAGTACCACGGCGATCCGAAAAACGTCGAAATCGACGAAAGCGAGATTAGCTATCTGCTGAAAGTCTATAACGGCCACTTTAAGAAACAGCTCGCTCGTGAAGATATCGTCTGGACCTACTCCGGCGTGCGCCCGCTGTGTGACGACGAGTCGGATTCTCCGCAGGCGATCACCCGCGACTATACGCTGGATATCCATGACGACCACGGCAAAGCGCCGCTGCTGTCGGTGTTTGGCGGCAAGCTCACCACCTACCGCAAGCTGGCAGAACACGCGCTCGAGAAACTGGCCCCATACTATCAGGGCATTGGCCCGGCCTGGACCAAAGGCGCGGTGCTGCCAGGCGGTGAGATTGGCAGCGATCGTGACGACTACGCGGCGAAGCTGCGCCGCCGTTATCCGTTTATCAGCGAATCACTGGCCCGCCATTTCGCCCGCACCTACGGCAGCAACAGCGAGCTGATTATTGGCGATGCGAAGAATATTGCCGGGCTGGGTGAAGATTTCGGCCATGAGTTTTACGAAGCGGAGCTGCGTTACCTGGTCGAACACGAGTGGGTGCGTCGCCTCGACGATGCTATCTGGCGCCGGACTAAGCAGGGAATGTGGCTGAACGCCGAACAGCAGTCACGGATTAGCGCATGGCTGGTGAAAACGCTGGGAAAGCCTGAATTGTCGCTGGCGTCATAAGCGACCAGGGAAAAGAAACGGGGCCGATTGGCCCCGTTTGACGTTTACAGCCTCACCGGTTCGATATACCAGATATGCTCGGCATACTCTTTGATCGTGCGGTCAGAGGAGAAGTAGCCCATGTTGGCGATGTTGTGCATCGCTTTGGTGGTCCACTGCTCCGGCTCCTGATACAGCTCATCGACCCTGTCCTGACAGTCCACATAGCTGCGGAAGTCGGCCAGCACCTGATAGTGGTCGCCGAAGTTAATCAGCGAATCCACCAGGTCGCGGTAGCGGCCCGGCTCGCTCGGGCTGAACACGCCGGTGGCGATTTGCGTCAGCACCTGGCGTAGCTCTTCATCCTGCTCGTAGAAGTCACGCGGACTGTAGCCTTTGCGGCGCAGCGCCTCCACCTCTTCAGCCGTGTTGCCAAAGATAAAGAAGTTATCCGCCCCAACGTGCTCCTGCATCTCCACGTTAGCGCCGTCCAGCGTACCGATGGTTAACGCACCGTTGAGCGCAAACTTCATGTTACTGGTGCCGGAGGCTTCCGTCCCCGCCAGCGAAATCTGCTCGGAAAGATCGGCCGCCGGAATGATCATCTGCGCCAGGCTCACGCTGTAGTTCGGGATAAACACCACCTTGAGCTTATCGCCAATCTGCGGATCGTTGTTGATCACGTCCGCCACGTCGTTGATCAGGTGAATGATGTGCTTCGCCATGTAGTAGGCCGACGCCGCTTTACCGGCGAAGATATTCACCCGCGGCACCCACTTCGCGTCCGGATCGGCCTTGATGCGGTTGTAGCGAGCGATCACGTGCAGCACGTTCATCAGCTGACGCTTATATTCGTGGATGCGCTTGATCTGCACGTCAAACAGCGCGTGGGGATTCACCACCACGTTCAGGTTCTGGGCAATAAACGCCGCGAGGCGCTTTTTGTTCTCCAGCTTGGCGTGCTGCACCGCCTGATTCACCTTCGGATAATCGATGTGCTGTTCCAGCTCGCTCAACTGACTGAGATCCGAACGCCAGGTCTGGCCGATATTTTCGTCCAACACACCGGAGAGCGCCGGGTTCGCCAGCGCCAGCCAGCGGCGCGGGGTCACGCCGTTAGTGACGTTGGTAAAGCGGGTCGGGAAGATAGCGGCGAAGTCGGCGAACAGCGACTGCACCATCAGGTTCGAGTGCAGTTCAGAAACGCCGTTGACCTTCTTACTCACCACCACCGCCAGCCACGCCATGCGTACGCGGCGGCCGTTGGACTCGTCGATGATCGACGTGCGGCTCAGCAGCGCGGTGTCGTTCGGGTACTGCTCCTGCAGCGTCTTCAGGAAGTAGTCGTTAATCTCGAAGATAATCTGCAAATGACGCGGCAGAATTTTGCCGAGCATGTCCACCGGCCAGGTTTCCAGCGCTTCGCTCATCAGCGTGTGGTTGGTGTACGAGAAGACCTGACAGGTGACGTTAAAAGCGTCGTCCCAGCTGAACTTGTGCTCGTCAATCAGCAGGCGCATCAGCTCAGGAATCGACAGCACCGGATGGGTGTCGTTGAGGTGGATGGCAATTTTATCCGCCAGGTTGTCATAGGTTTTATGCAACATGTAGTGGCGATTTAAAATGTCCTGCACCGTCGCGGAGACCAGGAAGTACTCCTGACGCAGGCGCAGCTCGCGCCCGGAATAGGTGGAATCATCCGGGTAGAGCACACGGGATACGTTCTCCGAGTGGTTTTTATCCTCCACCGCGGCGAAGTAATCGCCCTGGTTAAATTTACCCAGGTTGATTTCGCTACTGGCCTGGGCGTTCCACAGACGCAGCGTGTTGGTCGCGTCGGTGTCGTAGCCGGGGATAATTTGATCGTAGGCGACCGCCAGGATCTCTTCGGTCTCCAGCCAGCGGCTGGTTTTGCCTTCCATCTGCACGCGGCCACCGAAACGCACTCTGTAGCGGGTGTTATGGCGCGGGAACTCCCACGGGTTACCGTACTCCAGCCAGTAATCCGGCGACTCTTTCTGACGACCGTCGACGATGTTCTGCTTAAACATGCCGTAATCATAGCGAATACCGTAGCCGCGCCCCGGCAGCGCCAGCGTCGCCAGCGAGTCAAGGAAGCAGGCCGCCAGACGGCCCAGACCGCCGTTGCCAAGGCCCGGGTCGTTCTCTTCGTCGATCAGCTCTTCGAGGTCTAACCCCATTCCTTCCAGCGCGTTTTTCACGTCGTCATACAGGCCTAACGACAACAGCGCATTGGAAAGCGTGCGGCCAATCAAAAACTCCATCGACAGGTAGTAAACCTGTCGCGTTTCCTGGGAAAGCTGAGCGCGGTTCGAGCGCAACCAGCGTTCAACCAGACGATCGCGAACGGCAAACAGGGTGGCGTTCAGCCATTCGTGTTTGTTGGCGATAGCCGGATCTTTCCCGATGATGAACATCAGCTTATAGGCAATAGAGTGCTTCAGTGCCTCAACGCTGAGGGTCGGTGATGCATACGTAAAGGGTGCATTCATAACTCAGATCCCCGTAGTTAGATCAGGCGTTGGTAAAGCTCACGATAAGAGTGCGCAGCAACCTGCCAGCTAAAATCCATGTTCATCGCCTGACGTTGTACATAGCGCCAGAGCGACGGACGAGACCATAATACGAAAGCACGGCGGATGGCTCTGAGCAGCGACCAGGCGTTGCTGTCTTCAAAGACAAAACCGCTGGCGATACCGTCAGCCAGGTTTTCCAGCGAGCTATCCGCCACGGTATCCGCCAGACCACCGGTACGACGGACCAACGGCAGCGTGCCGTACTTCAGACCGTAAAGCTGCGTTAAGCCGCATGGCTCAAAGCGGCTCGGCACCAGGATGACATCCGCGCCGCCGATAATGCGGTGCGAGAACGCTTCGTGGTAGCCAATCTGTACGCCCACCTGCCCCGGATGTTCTGCGGCGGCGGCGAGAAAACCTTCCTGCAATACCGGATCGCCCGCGCCTAGCAGCGCCAACTGACCGCCCTGCTCCAGCAGGCCCGGCAGGGCTTCCAGCACCAGATCCAGCCCTTTCTGGCTGGTGAGGCGGCTGACCACGGCAAACAGCGGCGCGGTGTCGCTGACCTTCAGTCCCATCGCAATCTGGAGCTGCCGTTTGTTCTCCGCTTTCTTCTCTAGCGTATCGCGGCTATAGCTTGCTGGCAGCAGCAGGTCTTTTTCCGGACTCCAGACGTTGTCATCCACGCCGTTGAGAATCCCCGACAGACGGCCTTCTTTATGCCGTTGACGCAGCAGCCCTTCCATACCGTAGGCAAACTGCGGTTCGGTAATCTCCCGGGCGTAGGTTGGGCTGACGGCGGTAATATGATCCGCGAAGAACAGCCCCGCTTTCAGGAACGAAATCTGCCCGTGGAATTCCAGCCCGTGCATGTTGAAGTATTCTGCCGGCAGCTGGATTTCATCCATATGGTGGCTGTAAAACAGCCCCTGATACGCCAGATTATGTACCGTAAACACCGATTTCGCCGGGCGACCGCGAGCCGCCAGATAGGCCGGAGCCAGGCCCGCGTGCCAGTCGTGGGCATGCACCACGTCCGGACGCCAGAACGGATCCAGACCGCAGGCCATTTCGCTGCCCACCCAGCCCAACAGCGCAAAACGCTTCACGTTATCGGGATAGGCGTTCAGGTGCGTGTCGTGATACGGGCTCCCAGGGCGATCGTAGAGATGCGGCGCATCAATCAGGTAAATACCAACGCCGTTATAGTGGCCGAACAGCAGCGTAATGCGCCCGGCGAACGTATCACGACGCGTCACCACTTTGGCATCCGTAATCCCGCGGCGAATATCCGGAAACGCGGGTAACAGCACGCGAGCGTCAGTCCCTTCGGCAATCTGTGCCGCCGGCAGCGCGCCGATAACATCCGCAAGGCCACCCGTTTTTAATAACGGGAACATCTCAGAACAAACGTGTAAAACCTGCATTATCGCTCCTGTTTGTACCCCAGCTGCCGCAACATCTCGCGCGTTACCAGCACGATCCCTTCTTCTGAACGGTAGAAGCGACGCGCATCCTCTTCCGCATCTTCACCGATCACCATGCCTTCTGGAATCACGCAGGCCCGGTCGATGACGCAGCGACGCAGGCGTGAGGAGCGCCCGACCCACACATCTGGCAGTAAGACTGCCGAATCAATGTTACAGAACGAGTTCACGCGCACGCGTGGGAACAGCACCGACTGCACCACCACCGAACCGGAAATAATACAGCCGCCGGAGACCAGCGAGTTCAGGGTCATGCCGTGGCTGCCGGAGCGGTCCTGGACGAACTTCGCCGGAGGCAGGGACTCCATATGGGTACGGATTGGCCAGTGCTGGTCGTACATATCCAGCTCAGGGGTCACCGATGCCAGGTCGAGGTTCGCTTTCCAGTAGGCTTCCAGGGTTCCCACATCGCGCCAGTACGGTTCAGCGTCCGGGTCGGACTGTACGCAGGACAGCGGGAAAGGATGTGCATAAGCCGCGCCAGCTTTGGTAATTAACGGAATTAAATCTTTGCCGAAGTCGTGGCTGGAGTTTTCGTTGACGTCATCCTGCTCCAGCAGTTCATAAAGGTAATCCGCATCAAAGACATAGATCCCCATGCTGGCGAGCGATTTGCTTGGGTCGCTCGGCATGGCTGGCGGGTTAGCCGGTTTTTCCACGAAGTCGATAATCTTGTCATTTTCGTCAACCGCCATGACGCCGAACGCCGATGCCTCTTCGATGGGCACCGGAATGCACGCCACGGTGCAACGCGCGCCTTTTTCGACGTGGTCGATCAGCATGCGCGAGTAATCTTGTTTGTAGATGTGGTCACCGGCGAGGATCACCACATACTCCGCTTTGTAGCGGCGAATAATGTCGAGGTTCTGGGTCACCGCATCGGCGGTACCGCGATACCAGTTTTCACCGTGCATCCGCTGCTGAGCCGGCAGCAGATCCACAAATTCGTTCATCTCCTCGCTGAAGAAGGACCAGCCACGCTGGATGTGCTGCACCAGCGTGTGGGACTGGTACTGCGTAATCACGCCGATACGGCGGATCCCGGAGTTCAGGCAGTTAGATAATGCAAAGTCGATAATGCGGAATTTACCGCCGAAGTGGACAGCGGGTTTTGCCCGTTTATTGGTGAGATCCTTTAATCGCGTTCCGCGTCCGCCCGCCAGAATCAGGGCGACGGATTTGATAGGTAACTGGCGAGCCAGCATTAAGGGATCGTTTTTTTCTAGCCTAACCATGATTAACTCCTTTTGTTGCTCGTCCTTCCGGGTTATTAGGTAGTCCCCGCACAGGTGCGGGGTTCCGGGTAATTCAGAGACTATGACCTTTGAAATACGCACACTCCGTGCGCGGGCCCATGCCAGACAGCCATGACTACCGGCGCTTCATCGCCGGTAAATGGAGGAACGGCGCGCCACTCCCCCACGGGTAACTTCAGGTTTGCCACGTCCTGCGTCGCATTGAGCGTAATGAGCCAGCGATCGGAAAGCAGAATCTGCATCCGGCGCGCCCCGTGCTGCCACTCCTCGGCAGACAGCGGCTGCGCGTCCTGATTGAGCCATTGAACGTTACCGTCGCCCTCCTGCCACCAGCGATCGTCCGTTAAGGCCGGAATTTGCTGGCGCAGATGGATTAGAGCGGCGGTAAAGTCGGTCAGCGCATCATCCGCGTTTTCCCAATCAAGCCAGGTCAACGAATTGTCCTGGCAGTAGGCATTGTTGTTACCTTGCTGGCTGTGACCGTGTTCGTCACCGGCCAGCAACATTGGCGTTCCCTGCGATAACAGCAGCGTTGTCAGCAGCGCCTGAACGCTACCCTGCCGACGCGCCATTACATCCAGGTTTGCTTCCAATCCTTCGATACCATGATTATTGCTATGGTTATTGCTGGTTCCGTCACGATTCTCTTCGCCGTTGGCGTCGTTGTGCTTATTGTTAAAGCTCACACAATCGCGCAGGGTGAAGCCATCGTGAGCGGTGACCAGGTTGATGGCCGCGTGCGGTTGCCTCTCCTGATGCTGAAAGACGTCGCTAGAGGCGGCGAAGCGCTGGGCAAATTCCCCCAGCGACAGCGACTCCTCAAGCCAGAAGCGACGCATAGCATCACGGAAACGGTCATTCCACTCGCTGAAACCGGACGGGAAGTTCCCCACCTGGTAGCCACCGTCGCCGATATCCCACGGTTCAGCAATCAGCTTCACCGTCGACAATACCGGGTCGTCATGGATAGCCTTAAACAGCGGCGCATCCTGACGATAGCCCGGCGTTCGGCCAATCACCGACGCTAAATCAAAACGAAAACCATCAACGTGGCAGACGTCAACCCAGAATCGCAGGCACTGACGGGCGTATTCCACGACGCCCGGGTGACTGAGATTCAGCGTGTTGCCGCAGCCCGTCCAGTTGTGATAATCGCCGTCTTCTCTCAACCAATAATAGCTGCGGTTATCAATCCCCCGCAGCGAGAAGGTCTGACAATGCAGATCCAACTCGGCGCTGTGATTCAGCACCACATCGAGGATCACCTCGATACCGGCCTGATGCAGCGCTTTTACCGCATCGCGAAACTCGTCCAGCGCGTGCTCGGGCGCGCTGGCGTAACGCGGCGACAGGGCAAACATCGCCAGCGGGTTGTAGCCCCAGTAGTTGCGCAGCCCCATCCGCAGTAGACGCTGTTCGCTGGCGAAATGCGCCACCGGCAGCAGCTCCAGCGCCGTGATGCCAAGCCGCTTGAAGTAGTCGATCATCACCGGGTGGCCCAGCGCCTTATAGGTTCCGCGGATGGCATCCGGCAGCCCCGGGTGGCGCAGGGTCAGCCCTTTGACGTGCGCTTCGTAGATAACGGTTTTGCCCCACGCGGTGCGCGGTGCGGCGTCGTCCTGCCAGTCGTACGCCAGGTCTACGACCACCGATTTTGGCGCCACCGGCGCGCTGTCGCGTTCATCCGGCACGTCGTAGCCATCGTGAAAACGCGGGTCGTCTACCGGGTCGCCCTCGGCGCGAAAACAGCACGGGTCGAGCAGCAGCTTTGCCGGGTTAAAGCGGAAGCCCTGCTGCGGATCCCACGGGCCATGCACCCGATAACCGTAACGTAAGCCGGGGCCCGCATAGGGCAAATAGCCGTGCCAGACGTCGCCGCTACGGGCGGGAAGGTCATAGCGCGACTCGTTGCCCTGCGCGTCAAACACGCAGAGTTCTACCCGCTGGGCATGCGCCGAAAAAAGCGTGAAGTTCACGCCTTCGCCGTCAAAGCTGGCGCCGAGCGGCGCGGGTTTCCCTGCTGCGAGTTGCCCCATGTGGTTAATCCCCTTCCCGTACCAGCCAGATAGTCGACAGCGGCGGCAACGTCAGGCTCAGCGACTGCGGACGACCATGGCTTTCGAGATTATCGCTGTGCACCACGCCGCCGTTACCGGCGTTGCTGCCGTGGTAATGGGCAGAATCGGTATTCAGCACTTCACGCCAGCGCCCCGGCTGATTAATGCCGAAGCGATAGTCGTGGCGCGGCACCGGCGTAAAGTTACTGACCACAATCACTTCGTTCCCGGCTTTGTCGCGGCGGACAAAGGCAAATACCGAACGCGCGTGGTCATCAACCACCAGCCATTCAAACCCGTACGGGTCGAAGTCCAGCTCGTGCATCGCTTTATGGTGGCGATAGGTATGGTTGAGGTCGCGCACCAGACGCTGTACCCCGTGATGCCAGTTATCGTCGCCTTCCAGCAGATGCCAGTCGAGGCTGCCGTCAAAGTTCCATTCGCGGCCCTGAGCAAACTCATCGCCCATAAACAGCAGCTTTTTGCCCGGGAAAGCGAACATCCAGCCGTAGTAGGCGCGCAGGTTGGCGAACTTCTGCCACGCGTCGCCCGGCATACGGTCAAGAATGGATTTTTTACCGTGGACCACTTCGTCATGCGATAACGGCAACACGAAGTTTTCCGTGTAGTTGTAAAGCATGCCGAAGGTCATTTTGTCGTGATGGTACTGGCGATGAACCGGATCGAGCTTCATGTAGTCCAGGGTGTCGTGCATCCAGCCCAGGTTCCACTTAAACCAGAAGCCCAGACCGCCCATATCGGACGGGCGTGAGACGCCGGCAAAGTCGGTAGACTCTTCCGCCATACTCACCGCGCCGGGAACCTGCTCGCCCAACACGCGGTTGGTCTGACGCAGAAACTCAATCGCTTCAAGGTTTTCGCGGCCACCGAACTCGTTCGGGATCCACTCGCCCTCTTTACGAGAGTAGTCGCGGTAAATCATTGACGCCACCGCATCGACGCGCAGCGCATCAATACCGAAGCGCTCCACCCAGTACAGGGCGTTGCCCGTCAGGAAGTTACTCACTTCGCGGCGGCCATAGTTATAAATCAGGGTATTCCAGTCCTGATGGTAGCCTTCACGCGGATCGCTATGCTCGTACAGGTTGGTGCCGTCAAACTCGGCCAGCGCGAAGTCATCCGACGGGAAGTGCCCCGGCACCCAGTCGAGAATGACGTTCAGACCGGCGGCGTGCGCGGCGTTGATGAAGTAGCGGAAGTCTTCGCGCGTACCGAAGCGGCGGGTTGGCGCATACAGCCCGGTGGGCTGATAGCCCCAGCTGCCGTCAAACGGGTGCTCGTTAACCGGCAGCAGCTCCAGATGGGTGAAGCCCATCCATTTGGCGTACGGCACCAGTTGTTCAGCCAGCTCGCGGTAGCTCAGCCAGTAGTTGTTGTCGGTATGACGGCGCCAGGAACCCAGGTGCACCTCGTAGATAGAGATAGGGGCGTCGAACTGGTTGGCTTTTTTGCGTTCTTCGCTTTGCTCAACTTTCGGCGGCAACCCGCAGATCAGCGATGCCGTTTCCGGGCGCATCTGAGCTTCAAAGGCATAAGGGTCTGCTTTAATCCGCAGCGCGCCGCGAGCGTCGATCATCTCGAATTTATACAGCTGACCGTTGTGTGCGCCGGGGATGAACAGCTCCCAAATTCCGGTTTCCCGACGCAGACGCATCGGGTGACGGCGGCCATCCCAGTAGTTAAACTGCCCGACGACGGAAACGCGCTGGGCGTTAGGCGCCCAGACCGCAAAGCGAGTCCCGGTGATGCCGTCCATCGTGTCCGCATGCGCGCCCAGTTTTTCATACGGGCGCAGGTGGGTACCTTCGGACAGCAACCATGCATCCATTTCCTGGAGCAATGGGCCAAAGCTATAGGGGTCATCAATAAGATTCTGTTGGCCATGCCAGACGACAGCCAACTGATAGCGGAAGAAATTTTTACGACGCGGCAGAATGCCACAAAAGAAACCGCGTGAGTCCACGCACTCCAGCTTGCCCACTTTGCGCCCGGTTTTGGGTTCAATCACCCAAACGTCGGTCGCGTCAGGCAGTAACGCCCGGACTTCCAGCCCTGCTTCCGTTCTGTGCATCCCCAGTACGGAAAAAGGATCCGCAAAATGGCCTGAGATCAGTGCATTAATCACGTCTCTATCAACACGATCAGACATGCTTCATCATCCTTAGTTTTTGTATCGCCTCAATCCAATTTAAATGGCGACATTTGTGACCTGAACGGTGCGGCACGAAGTTGTGTGCCTCTCTCGGCCCCGTTCAACCTTCAGTCAAGGTGACAGACCTTGATTAAAGCATAGTCAACGCTTTACCTGACTCCTGAGAGAAAAATAGACATAACTGCGTTTACTCCCTTGTATTACGCAAAAAAAAGGGGTGGTTCGCCACCCCTGATCGATGAATAAATGTTTACGCCAATTGACGTAGCATACGACGCAGCGGCTCGGCTGCGCCCCACAGGAGCTGGTCGCCAACGGTGAACGCTGACAGGTATTCCGGCCCCATATTCAGTTTGCGCAAACGCCCAACTGGCGTGGTCAGCGTACCGGTGACCGCCGCCGGGGTGAGTTCGCGCATCGTGATTTCACGATCGTTTGGCACCACTTTCGCCCACGGATTGTGCGCAGCCAGTAATTCCTCCACAGAACTTATGGAAATATCTTTTTTCAATTTCAGGGTGAATGCTTGGCTGTGGCAACGCAGCGCGCCGATACGTACGCATAACCCATCCACCGGAATCACCGAGGAGGTCGCGAGAATTTTGTTGGTTTCCGCCTGGCCTTTCCACTCTTCACGGCTCTGGCCGTTGTCGAGCTGCTTGTCGATCCACGGAATCAGGCCGCCCGCCAGCGGGACGCCAAAGTTATCAACCGGCAGATCGCCGCTGCGGGTCAAGGTGGTCACTTTGCGTTCGATGTCGAGGATGGCGGAAGCCGGGTCGGCCAGTTCGCTGGCAACGTGGTTGTGCAGCAGGCCCATTTGGGTCAGCAACTCGCGCATGTGGCGCGCGCCGCCGCCGGAAGCCGCCTGATAGGTAGCAACAGAGGCCCACTCAACCAGATCGTTGGCGAAGAGGCCGCCCAGCGACATCAGCATCAGGCTGACGGTGCAGTTACCGCCGACGAAGGTTTTAATCCCGTTGTTCAGACCGTCGGTGATGACCTGCTGGTTCACCGGGTCGAGAATAATGATGGCGTCATCTTTCATGCGCAGCGAGGAAGCTGCGTCAATCCAGTAACCCTGCCAGCCGCTTTCACGCAGCTTAGGATAGATTTCGTTGGTATAATCGCCGCCCTGACAGGTAACAATAATGTCGAGCGCCTTCAGCGCTTCAAGATCATAGGCGTCCTGAAGCTTACCACCGGCGGTGCCGCCGAACGACGGCGCAGCTTGACCTAACTGAGAGGTGGAGAAGAAGACCGGGCGAATGGCGTCAAAGTCGCGCTCTTCAACCATGCGTTGCATGAGTACAGAGCCGACCATCCCGCGCCAGCCGATAAAACCAACATTTTTCATAACGAATTTTCCTGCAGATATGTGCTGTTATTGCTTACCAGTTCCACTGGGCATCCCTTCACATTACAAAAAGCAGCTAAAGTCGCAAGTGAAATTAATCAATGATTGCAAAGCAATCAGAAATGCAACTTATTCCCCCAGTTATAGGGGACACATTTATCCACGTTGAACTCCGCAACGCAGACGATGTGTAGA
Organism: Kluyvera sp.; assembly: GCF_965301105.1. Taxonomy (NCBI): domain Bacteria; kingdom Pseudomonadati; phylum Pseudomonadota; class Gammaproteobacteria; order Enterobacterales; family Enterobacteriaceae; genus Kluyvera; species Kluyvera sp. The sequence goes on along the minus strand of NZ_CBDKZX010000043.1, from coordinate 15,363 downwards.
GCAGAAATTCCACAACAATTATCAGGGAATTTGAGTCATGAGTGAAATCTTTTCCGCCGCTGTTTTATTGATCCTGATTATGGATCCACTGGGAAATTTGCCCATTTTTATGTCGGTGCTAAAACACACGGAACCCAAGCGCCGCAAGGCGATCATGATACGTGAGCTTTTAATCGCACTCCTACTGATGCTGATTTTTCTCTTCGCGGGCGAGAAGATTCTGGCGTTTTTAAACCTGCGCGCCGAGACGGTTTCCATCTCCGGCGGCATCATTTTATTCCTGATTGCTATTAAGATGATTTTCCCCAGCGCCACGGGGAACAGCTCGGGGCTACCGGCGGGTGAAGAACCGTTTATTGTCCCGCTTGCCATTCCACTGGTTGCCGGGCCGACGCTGCTGGCGACGCTGATGCTGCTGTCGCATCAGTATCCCAACAATCTGTCGCATCTGGTCATTGCGCTGCTGATTGCCTGGGGCGGCACAGTGGTGATTTTGCTGCAGTCGTCGCTGTTTCTGCGCCTGCTGGGCGAGAAAGGGGTTAACGCGTTAGAGCGTCTGATGGGATTGATTCTGGTGATGATGGCGACCCAGATGTTCCTGGACGGCATTCGGATGTGGATGAAGGGATAATAAATCGTTGCACCGTACAATCCCTCTCCCCATAGGGGAGAGGGAGCACTTCAGGTCAGCTCAGCAGCGAAAACGCCACCATACCGACAATCGCGCCTACCGTACCAAGAATGGTTTCCATCATGGTCCAGGTTTTCAGCGTCTGCGCTTCCGTCGCGCCGGTAAACTTACCGAACAGCCAGAAGCCTGCGTCGTTCACGTGGCTCACCACGATAGAACCGCCACCGATACAGATAGACAGCGCCGCCAGCTGAGCGCCGCTGTAATGCAGCTGTTCAATCACCGGCATCACCAGGCCAACCGCAGTCAGACACGCAACCGTCGCGGAACCCTGAATAATGCGCACCGCGGCGGCCAGAATGAAGCAGGTCAGCGCAATCGGCAGGCCCATCCCGGTCAGGGCTTCACCCAATGCCGGGCCGACGCCGGAATCCACCAGCACCTGTTTGAACACGCCGCCCGCACCGATAACCAGCAGAATAATCCCCGCTGGCTGCAAGGCCGCGCCACAGATCGCCATCACTTTGTCTTTTGCCATGCCCTGACGGAACGCCAGGCCATAAATCGCCACCAGGCAGGCAATCAGAATCGCGGTGAATGGGTGACCGATAAATTCAAACCACTGATAGGTTTCGGACTCCACCGGCACAAAGCGCGCGGCGATCGTTTTCAGACCCACCAGCACCAGCGGCAGCAGAATCAGCGCCAGGCTGAAGCCGAAGGACGGCATTTTGCCTTCGCCGAGGTGCGGCTCGGTAATGTCATCAGGAATATTCAGCTCAACGTAACGGCTGATAAAATTGCCCCACAGCGGCCCGGCAATAATCATCCCCGGAATCGCCGCACACAGGCCAATCAGAATCATCCAGCCAAAGTCGGCGTGCATTTGGGAAGCCAGCAGCATTGGCGCTGGCCCCGGCAGCAGAAACGCCGCAGCGGCTGCCACACCGGCAAACAGTGGAATCACCAGCTTCACCAGGTTGGTCCCGGTGTGACGCGCCATAGAGAACGCGACGCTAATCAGCAGCACGATCGCCACTTCAAAGAACAGCGGCAGCGCACAGATAAGGCCGGCGATACCAATGGCATAGTGCGCGCGGCTGTGGCCGAAGGATTTCAGCATTTTGACCGCAATCTGATCGACTGCGCCCGTCTCGTGCAGAATTTTGCCGAACATCGCGCCCAGCGCGACCACGATAGCCAGGAAGCCCAGCGTACCGCCCATGCCTTTCTCCATGGTTTCCGCGATTTTAATCAACGGCATACCGGAGAAAAGCCCTGCACCAATAGAAACCACCATCAAAGCCAGGAAGGCGTGCATACGCGCCTTCATGACTAAAAACAGCAGCAGTAAAACGGAACCCACTGCTGTTAAAACTAACGATAAAGTTGTCACGCGATACGGCCTTTGTTAATCACTTCAATGGTGCTGTCGATAACGCCTTCCAGCGGCTGATCGATATCAACCACCAGCACGTCGCGTTCGTCAACGCCCGGTTCTTGCAGGGTTTCGAACTGCGTCACCAGCATTTGGGTCTTGAAGAAGTGGCCCTTACGCGCTTTCAGACGGCTCTCAATCACCTCGAAATCCCCTTTCAGGTAGACGAAGGAGAGATTCGGGTTCCCTTCACGCAGAATGTCGCGGTACGCTTTTTTCAGCGCGGAGCAGACAATCAGCGAGACTTTGTTCGTGCGCTGCATGGCAAACGCGGCGTCATTCAGCGCCTGCAGCCAGGGTTTGCGGTCGTCGTCGTTCAGCGGTTCGCCGGAGGACATTTTGACGATATTGCTGCGCGGGTGCAGGAAATCGCCGTCCAGAAACGCGGCGTTCAGGCGATGTGCGACTTCGCTGGCAACGGCGGATTTACCGCTGCCGGATACGCCCATCAGTACATAAACGTGGTGATCGTGGTTAGTCGTGCTCAAGGCGTCCTCCTGTTGGGCACTGAGAATTTGTTACGGGTAACAGTTATCGGTAACATTGTCATGCTGAGCAACTGGATAAGCAATAACCATTCGTGCCGGAAGTGAATTACGAGTGAATATGTGTGATCTAGTTCAAACTTGTGAGGCCTAAATAGAACCACCCGGTGACAAAGTGAAACCTAAATCTAACATCTTCGGCGTCACTACCTCACCGCGAATACGGGCAAGCAGACGCTCCGCGCCAATACGCCCCATGCGCTCACGCGGCGTCAGGACACTGGCGAGACGCGGTTCCATCACCTGGCCGATATCGTGGCCGTGAAAACCGGCAATCGCGATATCGTCCGGAATTTTCAGCCCCAGGCGCTGGCACTCAAACGCCGCGCCGACCGCAAGGTCATCGTTGGTACAGAAAATGCCGTCCAGCCTGGAGAATTCGCGTCGTGCCTGGCGCATCAGTTCGATGCCGGAAGTGTAAGACGACGACTGCTCCACCATCACGCTATACGGCGTCAGGCCCGCGTCAAGCATCGCCTGCTCGTAGCCTTTCTGTTTGATAATAGTACGTTCATCGAGACGCGCGCCTAAATAGGCAATGTGGCGATGGCCGCGCGCGATAATTGCCGCCGTCATCTGCCGCGCCGCTTCAAAGTTATCGAAACCCACGGCGATATCGAGGCACGGAGACTGGCTATCCATGAGCTCAACTACCGGAATACCGGCAACTTCGATCATTTTCAGGGTACGCGGCGTGTGGGTACGTTCAGTGAGAATCAGGCCATCAATGTTCCAGGAGAGCATCGACTCGAGGCGCTCCTGCTCCATTTCCGGCTTGTAGCCGTAGTGGGCAAGCATCGTCTGATAGCCGTGGGCGTCGGTGACGCTTTCCACGCCGCGCAGCACTTCCGCAAAGACCTGGTTGGTTAATGAGGGCAGCAGCACGCCGATGGCGCGACTGGTCGCATTGGAGAGAATATCGGGAGCCCGATTGGGGATATAGCCCAGATCATCAAGCGCCGCCGCAATTTTACCGCGTAACGCTTCGGAAACCTGCTCCGGGTTACGTAAAAAACGGCTCACCGTCATTTTGGTTACGCCAACGCGATCGGCAACATCCTGAAGTACGGGTCTTTTCTTTTTCATCGTCCAAAGGCAAACAAAGGTGAAATATTGCTGAAGTTTACCACGGAGATGACGCAACCTCCCCGCAAGATTGGGGAGGTTGCGCTAATTATTTAAGACGGATCAAACTGGCGGCAGATCGAAGAGTAAAATTTCGCTTTCGCTGTCGGCGTGAACCGAAATCGCCTGCTCATCCCAAATCGCCAGACCATCGCTGGTGGTGGCTTTGGTACCATTAATCGAAACTTCGCCTTTCACTGCCTGAATCCACACGCGGCGGTCGGCGGCAATCTGGTGCACCGATTGTTCGCCTTTTGCCAGCGCCCAGCGGTACAGTTCCATATCCTGGTAAACCTTCAGCGAACCTTCACGCGCATCCGGCGACAGCACCAGCTGTTTGCCCTGCGCGGCGTCGAAGCGACGCTGTTCGTAGCGCGGCGTGATGCCGGTTTTTTCTGGAATAATCCAGATCTGATACAGGTGCAGCTTATCGGTGGCGCTCGGGTTGTACTCCGAGTGACGCACCCCGGTACCGGCGCTCATAATCTGGAACTCGCCCGCCGGAACCTGCTCTTTGTTACCCATGCTGTCCTGGTGCTCCACGGCGCCTTCCAGCACGTAGGTCAGGATTTCCATGTCTTTGTGCGGGTGAGTACCGAACCCCTGGCCTGCATCAATCACGTCATCGTTAATGACGCGCAGCGCCGAGAAGCCCATGTAATTCGGATCGTAGTAGTCGGCAAAAGAGAAGGTATGCCAGGAATCCAGCCAACCATGATTCGCGTGACCACGTTCATTTGCTTTGCGTAAGAAAATCATTTTTTACCCCCTCATGTTTTCGATGAAACAAGTTTGGACGTAAACCGCTCAGGATGATAGTGGGTGAAAATTGACTCCTCTGTTCAAAAAATATGAACAAGAACAGAGGAGCCATTTTTACTTATTTGGCAAGGGTAATCGTGGCAGGAGACGGTTGCTCAAAGGCGCGCTCAAGCAGTTCCATATTGGTGAGAGCCTCAGTTTCCTTGACGAAATTCGGCGCGCCTTGGGTCAGCGTCTGATACAGCGCATCGTACACGCGACCATAGTCGCCACGCTCGGCCTGCCACTGCTCTTTTACCGTTTCCCCCGCGTCGTTGACGTACTCCAGCTGTGCCAGTGAACTATCCGCCGCAAAGCCCGCATCGCCCGGCATAATGCCCGCTTTCAGGCTGGTTTCCTGCTGATCGATACCGTACTTCACGAAGGAACCTTTGGTGCCGTGCACGATAAATTTCGGGTAGTCGATTTTCACCAGGTGACTGGTTTTCACTATCGCCTTCAGGTTGCCGTAGAACAGCTGAGCTTCAAAGGTATCATCCGGATTGGCCGGATTGCGCAGGCTGCGAATGTCGTACGCCGCGTGATCCGGACGACCAAACAGCGAGATGATTTGGTCCATGGTGTGCACGCCCAGGCCATAAAACGCGCCATCCTGTGGACGGCCCGGCTGGGTCGGCGCTTCCGGACGGTAGTAGTCAAAGTGGCTTTCTACTTCAATAATCTCGCCCAGCTTACCGCTCTCAATGGCTTTTTTGGCGGTCAGGAAGCAGGAGTCAAAGCGACGGTTCTGATACGGAGAGACGGTCAGCCCTTTGCTTTTCGCTAACGCAAACAGTTCCTTCGCTTCCGCCAGCGTCGGGGTGAACGGTTTTTCTACCAGTACGTTCTTGCCCGCTTCCAGCGCTTTTTTCGCGTACTCGAAGTGGCTATCAGCATGGGTGCAAACCACCACCAGCTTCACCTGCGGATCGTGCAGAATATCGTTCAGCTCGCTGGTGAAGTGAATGTGCGCATACTGCGGCGCCTGCTCGTCCGGCTTCGGACTGCGGCGATAGATATGCGCCACGTGCCAGTCGGCTTTGCGGTGCAGAACGTAGGGAAGATGGTAGCGGGTGGTGCTTTTGCCAAAGCCGATAAAGGCGCAGTGCAGAGTCATGGTTCAGTCCTTTTGAAGAGTTTGCTGAATACCATAGCGCAATGACAGACAAAAAAAAGCCAGCAATAAGCTGGCTAAAGTAATACTGGAAGCAATGTGAGCAATGTCGTGCTTTCAGGAACTCCGCAAGGACGCCCTGAATGCAGGACAATAATAATCATTCTCATTCGCAACTGTCCAGTGATTTTTGCAAAAAAAGCTAATTGACGCACATTTCAAAATCAATGATGTTAAAAGGGACTTTTACACCACAAAGGAAATGAAGAATGAGTGACATCGTGATACGCCACGCTGAACCCAAAGATTTCGACGCTATCCGTCAGATCCACGCCCAGCCGGAGGTGTATCACAACACGCTACAGGTGCCTCATCCTTCCAGCCACATGTGGCAAGAGCGGCTAGCCGACCAGCCAGGTATCAAGCAACTGGTCGCCTGCATCGATGAACAGGTGGTTGGCCACCTCAGTATTGCCATCCCCCAACGCCCTCGCCGCAGCCACGTCGCCGATTTTGGTATTTGCGTCGATGCCCGCTGGCAAAACCGCGGCGTCGCCAGCGCGCTCATGCGCACCATGATCGATATGTGCGACAACTGGCTGCGCGTCGACCGCATTGAACTCACCGTGTTTGTCGATAACGCGCCGGCGGTGGCGGTGTATCAAAAGCACGGGTTTGAGATCGAAGGCACCGGGCGCAACTATGCGCTGCGTAATGGGGAGTATGTGGATGCCTATTTTATGGCGCGGGTGAAACCCATTTAAACCGTTCGCCCGGCCACGTGCCGGGCACTCACCACTTTTTGCCGTTCAAATCGTAGACGGTCCTGACCCACCCTTCATCAGGTCTATTCACAAAGCCGAGCGTTTCCGCTACCGCCGCGCCGCCATAAAGCTCGCCTGCATCATTCACCGTCACGCTGTTCCAGTTAGCCGAGCAGTGAATATAGTCCTGCGCCAGCGTATCTAATTCCTGCGTGCTAAACCCGTTTATCCGCGATCCTACGCGTACCGCCTTCCCCATTTGTCTGGCGCGCTCGACAAGGGGTATTAACGCCTCCGGCAAGTGTAGCGTCGGCTCATCAAACAGCACGCCGGCAGCACGTGCCGCATCCAGCATCACCCATAACGCGGCCTGCGACCAGTCGGCGCTGACCAGTCGCTGCCGCAAGGTCAACGCCGCAAAACATCGTCTTTGCATCTGCCCGTAGCGATCGTTCGGGGCAAATTCATCCTCCCAGGTAGCCGGCATCACCGAGTGCGTTCGCATTAAGGGAGCCATTGCGGGAGCGTTGTTGAGTGCGGAAAGCTGCGCGACAGCTTGCCGATAAACCCGTGATCGTTCGCCTGGCTCATTCCACGGCACCGTCTCAACCTGCGGGCGCGTGAGAAAGAGATCCTCACGCATTCGCGGCAGATAGCCGCCGCCGATATCCGAATGCGCACCCGGTAGCAAAAGCTCCGGCCATGCTGGTGCAACGCTGTTCAGCGCAAAGTTATAGCGGCATTCATGCTGAGCGACGATGTGAAAAACGTGTTCCGCCACGCCCGGACGCAGTACAAGATTGACCTCGCCGGTGTCAGGGCCGTGGGGATCCATACCGTTGGCAAGCGTCGCGATAGCGGCAACGGTATCAAATAGACCAATAAAGCGGCAGCGTATCCGTGGCAGATCGCCTACGGCAGAGGCAATAGCGCGAAAGATAGCCGGATCTTCCGATTGAATACGATTGGCAAAATGGCGAGCCGCCGCCGCACCGCGGCTGAAGCCAAAGAGATCGAACAGCACGCAATCAACTACCCACGGACCACTTAACGAAGCGAGTGCTGCCGACACCGCTGACACCAGACGGGCAATAGCCTCATCAGTTTTGGCTATCACGCCATATTCTCCGGTGCCAAAACCCATCCCGATGACGCAATCAGGCTTTCCCACGCAGGTACCCACGCCCTCAATATAAATCGCCTGTTGAATCCGTTCCTTCCCGGCAGAATCGGGGAGCGCGTAGAGCGCCTGCAACGCGTAAATATTGGTGTAATAGCCGAGATAGCTCGCCGCTTGCGTACCGCTTACCCCGAAATGCGTTTGGGCATGACGCCTGAAAAGGGGCTCTGCCTCGACGCTGTCGATATTTCCGTGCTGTTGACGAAAAATCTCCACCATTTTTTGGGTGGTTAACGCATTATTGCCCGTACCATCAAAAAAGATCCCCAGCGCAAGCGTCACCCTTCTTACCGGTACCTCTGCGTCCATCACGCCCCCTCTTGCTGAATAAAGAGGTCAACATGACACGGTGATTTTCGCAGGCAAAAACGTTTTTCGTTACAGCTCGCGATTAACGGTAAGCAATTCTCTTATCTATTTATTGAAGTTATCTGATCTAACATTTTATAGTTAGATCAGATATATAGCTTAATAACCCGCAGTTAAATCATCCGGCGAACGCGGGTCCGAGGCCCCATACAGCGTCCCGTCCGGGTCGACCATAATGCTCTGCGTGCTGCCCATCGCCTCTTTCAGCGCCACTTTCTGCCCTTTCGCCTCCAGCAGCTTGAGCGTGTCCGGGCTAAAGCCCTTCTCGACCCGCAGTTCGTCCGGCAGCCACTGGTGGTGGAAACGCGGCGCGTTGGTGGCTTCCGCCACGTTCATACCAAAATCGATGCTGTTGACCACCATCTGCAGCACCGTGGTGATAATACGACTACCGCCCGGGCTACCGGTCACCAGCCATGTCTTGCCGTCTTTGACGACGATGGTCGGCGACATTGACGACAGCGGGCGTTTCTTCGCCTCTACCGCGTTGGCGTCACCCCCTACCAGCCCATAGACGTTCGGCACGCCGGGCTTGGCGGAAAAGTCATCCATTTCGTTATTCATCAGAATGCCGGTGTTACCCGCCACGATACCGGTGCCGAAGGTGGTATTGAGGGTGTAGGTCACCGCCACCGCATTGCCGTCTTTATCCACCACCGAAAAATGGGTGGTCTGGTTGCTTTCGTATGGGGCCAGCTTGCCGGGTTTAATCTGGCTGGAAGGCTTGGCTTTGTTGATATCAATCTGGTCGGCAATTGATTTAGCGTAGGCTTTGTTGGTCAGCGCCTGCCACGGTACCTTCACAAAGTCCGGGTCGCCGAGATATTCCGAACGGTCGGCATAGGCATGCTTCTCCGCTTCGGCCATAAGCTGCATCGCATCAGCGCTGCCAAAACCGTATTTATGCAGATCGAAGTTTTCCAGAATATTAAGAATTTGCACGATGTGAATCCCGCCGGAAGACGGCGGCGGCATGGAGAATACTTCATAGCCGCGATAGGTGCCGCTAATAGGCGTGCGCTCGACGGCCTTGTAATTCGCCAGATCCGCCTTACTCAACAGCCCGCCGTTTTTCTGCATCTCTTCGGCAATTTGATCGGCAATCGCCCCTTTGTAGAACGCATCCGGCCCGTGCTCGGCAATCAGCTCCAGGCTTTTCGCCAGATTAGCCTGCACCAGCTTATCCCCCTTCTTCAGCGGTTCACCGTTTTTCCAGAAGATGGCCTTGCTGTTGGCGTGATTCGGCAGTACTTCGCTGCCGTAGGTTTTCAGATCGTCGGCCAGCGCATCGTTAACGATAAAACCCTCTTGCGCCAGCTTCAGCGCCGGGCGAATGACTTTGTTGAGCGGCAGTGTGCCGTATTTTTCCAGCGCCAGGGAGAAACCGGCGACGGTGCCCGGCGTGCCGGAAGCCAGATGCGAAGTCAGCGATTTTTTACTGTCCGGGTTGCCGTGATCGTCGAGGAACATGTCGCGCGTTGCCTGCTCCGGAGCCATTTCACGGAAATCGATCGCCGTGGTTTTACCGTCTTTGGTGCGCAGCAGCATAAATCCGCCGCCGCCGAGGTTACCGGCCTGCGGGTGCGTAACCGCCAGCGCGTAGCCAACCGCCACCGCCGCGTCGACGGCATTGCCGCCCTGGCGCAAAATCTCCACGCCGACTCGCGTGGCGGCGGCATCCACCGAGGCCACCATGCCCTGCTGGGCGCGGACGGGATGAAACACATCTTCTTCCACGCCGTAGGAGACGGGAGGCGGAGGCGGCGCGGCTACGGCGCTAAAACAGCTTCCTGAGAGCAGAGCAGCAAGGGCTACCCGGCGGAAAAACGTCGGCGTTGTTATCATCATCATTCTCCAGAGCGTGCGGTGAGGTCCCCACTAAGCCTGGTTCAAAATGCTGAAATAATCCTCGTTCTGGCGGGAAAGGAGTAAACTTAAGAGATCCCCTACAAGGAGGAAAGATGATGAAACGATTACTGATTCTCGCAGCGCTGCTGCCGTTCACCGCGCTGGCTGCGCCGTTGAACATCGACAATAACCCGAACCAGCCGGGTTATGAGATCCCCAGCCAGCAGCGCATGCAGTCGCGAATGTTGAACCAACAACAGCAGCAGAAAGGGATGCTGAATCAACAGCGGCAGGTGCAGACGCAGCAGCAACAGCTGCATCTGCAAAACCAGCTCAAGGCCAACCAGCAGCGGGTACAACAGGCCCAGCCGGGTATGCTCACCCCGAATCAGCAGCCGCTGCCCAACAACAACGGCGGCATGCTGAAGCAGTATTAAGGCTGGAAATCCGGGCCAATGACGTCAATCGCATCGGTACAGATGCAGTTCACGCCCCAGCGCAGCAGCTCCCGCGCGCGCTGGGGGTTATTGACCGTATAAACCAGAATCTTTAACCCGGCCTCGCGCAGCGCATCCACGCGCGCCTCATCGAGTAAACGATGGTTAAGGTGAATGGAAACGCAGCCCAGTCGCGTGGTCAGCTCACGCCAGTCGTCGCGCCACTCGTCGAGCAGCAGGCCGCGCGGCAGCTCTGGTGCGGCAAGCTGCGCCGCTTCCAGCGCATCGATTTCAAACGACGATAGCAGTGGCGGCGTCATGTCGGCCCACAGCTCGCGGGCGGCCAGCGCCACGACTTTGCCGGTCAGCGGGCCGGTGCCTGTGGTGGGTTTAATCTCAATATTCGCCATCATGCCGTGCTGACGGCAGCGTTCCGCCACCTGCGACAGCAGCGGCAGCGGTTCACCCTTAAAGCTGCTGGCAAACCAGCTGCCCGCGTCCACACGTAGCAGATCCTGCCAGTTCAGATCGCCTGCCACGCCCCAGCCGTTGCTGGTGCGTTCAAGGTTATCGTCATGCAGCAGAAAGATCTGCTCGTCTTTCGACAGCTTGGCGTCAAACTCAATCATGGTATGCCCATAGCGCGCACCCACGTCGATCGCCGCCAACGTATTTTCCGGCGCTAATTTGCCGCCGCCGCGATGGGCGACGATATGAGGATAGGGCCAGTTGCTCATACTCGCATTCCTGTTTCACCGTCAAAGAGGTGCAGATGTTCATCCGGCAGATGTAACCACAGCGTAGTGCCTGCATTCGGGCGCTGCTGGTGCGGCAGGCGCACCACCATTTTCAATTCACCAAAGCGCCCGTGCGCCAGGTTATCTGCACCTAAAATTTCCAGCGTGTCGATGACCATCGGCACACCGCCTTCCGCCTGCGAGCTTAACGCAATATGTTCCGGGCGGATACCCAGCGTCATGCGACGTCCGGCATATTCACGACGCCCTGCCGGAATCGGGAGCTGCATTCCATTAGACAACACAAAGCGCGTGCCGGACGCATCCAGTTGCCCGTCCAGCAGGTTCATTGCCGGGCTGCCGATAAAGCTCGCCACAAAACGGCTGGCCGGTTTCTCATACACTTCCACCGGCGTGCCGATTTGTTCGGCAATGCCTTTGTTCATCACCATCACCCGCTGGGCAAGGGTCATCGCCTCCACCTGGTCGTGAGTGACGTAAAGCGAGGTTGTTTTCAGACGACGATGCAGTTGCTGTAGTTCAAGACGCATCTGCACGCGCAGCTTGGCATCGAGGTTAGAGAGCGGCTCATCAAACAGGAACACCGCCGGGTCGCGTACGATGGCGCGGCCCATCGCCACGCGCTGGCGCTGGCCGCCGGACAGTTCGCGCGGACGGCGCTTCAGCAGGCCATCCAGCTCAAGAATACGCGCCGCTTCCCGCACCTTTTCCGCGATGTGCGCTTTCCCCATACCGCGAATTTTCAGCCCCCAGGCCATATTCTCTTCCACGCTCATATGCGGGTAGAGGGCGTAGTTCTGGAACACCATCGCAATGCCGCGATCCTTCGGCTCCATTTCGGTGACGCGCTTGCGATCGATCCAGATGTCGCCGCTGGTCACTCGCTCAAGCCCGGCCACCATGCGCAGCAGCGTCGACTTACCGCAGCCCGACGGGCCGACCATCACAATAAACTCGCCGTCCGCCACGTCCAGCGTCAGCGGTTGAATCACCTGGGTTTTGCCGTCCCAGCTTTTGCTTACTGCCTGTAATTTCAGTCCTGCCATGTTATTTCTCACTGTCCACTAAACCACGCACAAACGCCCGTTGCATGGCTAAAACGATAACGACCGGAGGGATAAGGGTGAGCAGCATTGCCGCCATCACCTGATTCCACTGCGTGGTGCCTTGCCCAATGGCGATCATGCCTTTGATGCCCGCCACGGCGGTGCCGAGATTGACGTCGGTGATGATCAACAGCGGCCAGAGATACTGGTTCCAGCCATAGATAAAGGTGATAACGAACAGCGCCGCGAGGTTGGTTTTTGACAGCGGCAGCACGATGTCGCGGAAGAAACGCATCGGCGAGGCGCCGTCAATGCGCGCGGCTTCAATCAGCTCGTCCGGCAAGGTCATAAAGAACTGACGGAACAGGAAAGTCGCGGTGGCCGAGGCCATCAACGGCAGCGTCAGGCCCGCGTAGCTGTCGAGCATTTTCAGGTTGGCAATCACTTCTACCGTCGGGAAGATACGCACTTCGACCGGCAGCATCAGGGTGATAAAAATCATCCAGAAGAACAGGTTACGCAGCGGGAAGCGAAACCAGACAATGGCAAACGCCGACAGCATCGAGACGGTAATTTTGCCGACGGTGATGGCGAAGGCCATGATGAAGCTGTTGAGCATCATCAACCAGAACGGCGCGCTGTTGGCCCCGACGCCGTTCACCCAGATGGCCTTCATGTTCTCAAACAGATGGCCACCGGGGATCAGCGTCATCGGCGTTGCAAATACCGCTTTGTCGTCCAGCGTTGCCGCGGTGAACGCGACGTACAGCGGGAAGAGAATCACGATAATCCCCAGGATCAGCATGGTGTGGCTGAAAATAGTCAGCCCGCGACGGTTCTCAATCATTGGTAACGCACCTTTCTTTCCACGTAGCGGAACTGCACCACGGTCAGGATGATGACGAGGAACATCAGCACCACCGATTGCGCGGCAGAGGCCGAGAGATCCAGCCCGGCGAACCCTTCACGGTAAATCTTATAAATCAGCGTGGTGGTGGCCTGTACCGGGCCGCCTGCCGTCGCGGCATCAATCACCGGGAAGGTATCAAAGAAGGCGTAAACCAGGTTCACCACCAGCAGGAAGAAACTCACCGGCGCAATCAGCGGCAGCGCCAGCTTGAAGAAGCGGCGAATCGGGCCGGCGCCGTCGATGGCGGCAGCTTCTACCAGCGAGCGCGGAATCGACTGCAGAGCGGCGAAGAAGAACAGAAAGTTGTAGCTGATTTGCTTCCACACCGAGGCGAAGACCACCAGGAACATCGCCTGGCCGCTATTCTGCGCGTGGTTCCAGTCGTAGCCGAACTCACCGAGAACGTGGGTAATCAGCCCGCGTCCTGGGTTGAACAGGAAGATCCACAGTACCGCGGCAACGGCGGGGGCAACGGCGTATGGCAGCAGCATCAGCGTCTGGTAGAGACGACTGCCGCGCACGACATAATCCACCAGGGCAGCAAAAACCAGCGACACCAGCAGGCCGCTCACCGTTACCATGGCGCTGAACTTAATGGTCGTCCAGAAGGCGTCGAGATAGTAAGGGTCATGAAACAGCGTGACGAAGTTATCCAGGCCAACAAACTGGCTGGAGAGCCCAAACGGGTCGACGCTTTGCAACGAGTACCACAGCGCTTCGCCGGCGGGCCAGATAAAGAAAATAACGGTGATAATCAGCTGCGGGGCGACCAATGCATAGGGCAGCCAGCGCGATTTAAACACCGGACGGGATGATGACATAGTTAAACTCTGCGTTGGTTTTCCCCTCACCCCGGCCCTCTCCCCAAAGGGGCGAGGGAGAAAAGACAACCCGGTGCAATCTCTACCAGACGGCGCCGAACGGTACCCTCTCCCCTATGGGGAGAGGGTTAGGGTGAGGGGTAAGGCGGTTAAATTAAGACTTGGTCGATTGCTCGAAGCGACGCAGCAGCTGGTTCCCGCGCTCTACCGCAGAATCCAGCGCCTGCTGAGGCGTTTTCTTCCCGGTCCAGACGCTTTCCAGCTCTTCATCCACGATGGTACGAATCTGCGGCATGTTGCCCAGACGCAGGCCTTTGGTGAACGGCAACGGTGGTTTGTTCAGCATCTGACGGGTCGCGATATCCGCGCCTGGGTTCTTGTCGTAGAAGCCCTGCTGGCGGGTCAAATCGTACGCGGCGGTGGTGATCGGCAGGTAGCCGGTTTTCTGGTGCCATTCGGCGGCAATTTCCGGCTTCGCCAGGAACTCGAGGAATTTCGCCACGCCGGTATAGGTCTCTTTATCTTTACCCTGCATCACCCACAGGCTCGCCCCGCCGATGATGGCATTCTGCGGTGCGCCCTTGACGTCGGCATCGTACGGCATCATGCCGACGCCGTAGTTGAATTTGGTGTAATGGCGAATATCCGCCAGCGAGCCGGAGGACGCGGTCGTGATCGCACAGTCGCCGTTGTAGAACTTCTCGGTGGATTCGTCTTTACGTCCGAAGTAGCTGAAGTCGCCCTTCTTGTTCAGATCGGCAAGCAGCGCGATATGTTTAACCTGCTCCGGCTTGTTGAACTCCAGCACCGCATCGGTACCGTCGAAGCCGTTGTTTTTGCTGGCGACCGGCAGACCGTGCCAGGCACTGAAGTTTTCAATCTGGATCCAGCCCTGCCAGCCGCTGGCGTAGCCGCACTTCATACCGGCGGCTTTCAGCTTCGCGGTGTAGTCAGCCAGGTCCTGCCAGGTTTTCGGCGGCTGTTCCGGGTCTAAACCGGCTTTTTTGAAGGCATCTTTGTTGTAGTACAGCACCGGGGTAGAGCTGTTAAACGGCTGAGAGAGCAGATGCCCGGTTTTGGCATCGGTGTAGTAACCGGATACCGTCGGCACAAACTGAGATTCGTCAAACGTGATCCCGGCATCGCTGAACACCTGATACACCGGCTTAATCGCTTTTGACGCCATCATGGTGGCGGTGCCCACTTCATACACCTGTAGAATCGCCGGCGCATTGCCGGTACGGAAAGCGGCGATACCCGCGCTCAGGCTCTGCTCGTAGTTGCCTTTGTAGATCGGGGTAATTTTGTAGTCCGGGTTGGCGGCGTTAAAACGCTGCGCCAGGGAGTCAACTTCTTTGCCCAGCTCGCCTTCCATGGAGTGCCAGAACGGAATTGTGGTCACTGCCATCGCCTGGCTCGCCAATGCCAGACTTAACGCCAATCCTAAAGCTGTATGTCGTAACGATATCATCGGTTATCTCTCTTTTTGTGCCGGGATGCGCGATATCACGCGTTTTATGTTCGCGGGGGTAACATGACATGCTCGAATGACAGAAAAATAACTTTTTTATTACAA
>NZ_CBDKZX010000042.1:0-35173 GCF_965301105.1 Kluyvera sp. | reverse complement strand
TACTCGGCTACGAACCGAGCGGTCGGAGGTTCGAATCCTCCCGGATGCACCATCTCTTACTTGATATCATCTCTCATGGTATCAATATCGGCAGTAAAGCAAGTTTCCCGATGCATCCGTAGCTCAGCTGGATAGAGTACTCGGCTACGAACCGAGCGGTCGGAGGTTCGAATCCTCCCGGATGCACCATCTCATCGAAGTCGCCTACCTTTTCTTATTTTCCTCGAATTAGTCTTTTAACTAAAAAATCTTCTTCACACTTTTCCCATTGGCAACTCATTCTTTCCTCTATAATTTATCCTTGTATACACCCTTATTCTGGTGACATGACTGCAAGGAGAGAAATCCATGAAATGGTTCAAAGCAACGTCTGCGTTTTGCGCTGCGCTTCTGATGACTATCTCGCTGTCCGGCTGTGCTGGCTCGTCAACGAAAGAGAGCACCGGTGGTTACATTGACGATACTGTCATTACCACCAAGGTGAAAACGGCGCTGTTTAGCGACAAAGATATCAAGTCCAGCGAGATTAATGTGCAGACCTTTAAAGGCCGCGTGCAGCTGAGCGGCTTTGTGTCGTCGTCCGCTGACGCTAAGCGTGCCGTCGAGGTAACCCGTAAGGTGCAGGGCGTGCGCGTCGTTGAAAACGATATGCAAATAAAATAATCCGTGGCATGCGAATCATGATAAGGCGCTGAAAGGCGCCTTTGTTGTCTCTGCGGCTAACAGCGACAATCATCCCCATTTACGATAAAGTAACGTCACATTATCCGATGGGTGAGAAGACGATGTACGAACGCTACGCTGGATTGATTTTTGATATGGATGGCACCATCCTTGATACGGAACCGACGCACCGTAAGGCGTGGCGTGAGGTTTTGGGTCGCTACGGTATGCGTTTCGATGAACAGGCAATGGTGGCGCTTAACGGTTCGCCCACCTGGCGTATTGCGCAGGCGATCATTGAAAGTCATCAGGCCGATCTGGATCCCCATTTTCTGGCGCGTGAAAAAACCGATGCGGTGAAATCAATGCTGCTGGACTCGGTTACGCCGCTGCCGCTGATTGACGTCGTGAAAGAATGGCATGGCCGTCGACCGATGGCCGTCGGCACCGGCAGCGAAAGCGCGGTGGCCGAGGCGTTGCTCGCACATCTGGGCCTGCGCCACTATTTTGCGGCCGTTGTCGCCGCCGATCACGTTAAACTGCATAAACCCGCACCGGACACCTTCTTACTGTGCGCGGAGCGTATGGGCGTGGCGGCGGAACGCTGCGTGGTGTTTGAAGATGCCGATTTTGGCCTTCAGGCAGCCGCCGCTGCGGGAATGGATGCTGTCGACGTTCGACTGCTGTGAATGAACTTCTGGCGTTGGGATCGCTGTTTGCGAGCAGCTTTCTCAGCGCAACGCTGCTGCCAGGCAACTCCGAAGCCGTGCTGATTGGCCTGCTGCTAGCGGGCGCAAGTAAGCCCTGGCTTCTGGTAGTAATAGCAACAATGGGTAATAGCCTTGGCGGGGCTACAAACGTTATTCTTGGTCGTTTTTTTCCATTACGCAAAACATCGCGTTGGCAGGAAAAAGCGGTGGGCTGGTTGCGGCGCTATGGCGCGGCCACGCTCCTGCTGAGCTGGATGCCCGTTATCGGTGATTTGCTGTGCCTGCTCGCAGGCTGGATGCGCATTTCCTGGGGACCGGTACTCTTTTTTTTATGCCTGGGTAAAGCGCTGCGCTATATCGCAGTCGCGGCGCTGACGCTGCAAGGCATGACGTGGTGGCACTAATTGGATGGCTTGTGGAAGAGTCCTCATCTCCACGATGACAATTATGCTTAATAAAATGAATTCGACAGGCGGGAGGTCAATTTGATCCCGGACGTATCACAGGCGCTGTCCTGGCTGGAAAAACACCCTCAGGCTCTTGAAGGGATCCAGCGCGGTCTTGAGCGCGAAACCCTACGCGTTAATGCAGATGGTTCTCTGGCAACAACCGGTCATCCGGAGGCGCTGGGCGCCACGCTGACCCATAAATGGATCACTACCGATTTCGCCGAAGCGCTGCTGGAGTTTATTACTCCGGTCGACGGCGACATCAACCATATGCTGACGTTTCTGCGCGATGTGCACCGTCACACAGCGCGTCAGCTCGGCGACGAGCGTATGTGGCCGCTGAGCATGCCATGCTACATCGCACCGGGTCAGGATATTGAGCTGGCGCAATACGGCACGTCGAACATTGGCCGCTTAAAAACGCTGTACCGTGAAGGGCTGAAAAACCGCTACGGCGCGCTGATGCAGACCATCTCCGGCGTTCACTACAACTTCTCTTTGCCGATGGCTTTCTGGCAGGCGAAGTGCGGTACAGAGGATAAAGAAGCGATTTCAGCCGGTTATTTCCGCCTGATTCGTAACTATTATCGCTTCGGCTGGGTGATTCCGTATCTGTTCGGCGCTTCGCCGGCGATCTGTTCTTCCTTTCTGCAGGGCAAACCGACGACGCTGCCGTTTGAGAAAACCGAATGCGGCATGTACTACCTGCCGTACGCCACCTCGCTGCGTCTGAGCGATCTGGGTTATACCAATAAATCGCAAAGCAATCTCGGAATTACGTTTAACGAATTGCACGAGTATGTGGCAGGATTGAAGCGCGCGATCAAAACGCCGTCGGAAGAGTATGCCCGCATTGGTCTGGAGAAAGACGGCAAGTATCTGCAGATCAACAGCAACATTCTGCAGATTGAAAACGAGCTATATGCGCCGATTCGCCCTAAACGTGTGATCCGCGACGGCGAAACACCGTCCGATGCGCTGCTGCGTGGCGGTATTGAATATATCGAAGTGCGCTCGCTGGACATCAACCCGTTCTCGCCAATTGGCGTCGATGAGCAGCAGATTCGCTTCCTCGATCTGTTTATGGTCTGGTGCGTGCTGGCCGATGCGCCGGAGATGAGCAGCGATGAGCTGCTGTGCACCCGTACCAACTGGAACCGCGTGATTCTGGAAGGGCGTAAGCCGGGGCTGACGCTGGGTATTGGCTGTGAAACCGCGCAGTTCCCGCTGACCAAAGTGGGCAAAGATCTGTTCCACGATCTGAAACGTGTGGCGCAGACGATGGATAGCATGAATGGCGATACCGCCTACCAGACAGTTTGCGATGAACTGGTGGCCAGCTTCGATAATCCGGAGTTAACCTTCTCCGCACGCATTCTGCGTTCTATGCTTGATCAGGGGATTGGCGGAACCGGCAAGGCCCTGGCGGAACAGTATCGGACAATGCTGCGTGAAGAGCCGCTGGAGATTCTCAGCGAAGAGGATTTTGCGAAGGAGCGGGATGCTTCCAGAGCGCGTCAGCGTCAGATTGAAGAGGCGGATAACGAATCGTTTGAAGCGCTGCTGGCGAGACACGCCTGATACAAAAGAAAAAGGCCACATCACTGTGGCCAAAATATACATCTCTGAATCAGGGATGATGATAACAAATGCGCGTCTTTCATATAGTAAGACTGGCATGGGAACAAAGAGTTCAGTTTATTTTTAAAAAAATCACATTATCCTGAAGCAGAACGTGGTGGATTGCATAAAACATAGTTTATTCAATAAGTTAAATGTTTTTATCTTAATGAAAAAAATGCAGCGCCCGGGAGCAAGAAGGTGATATCGGAGGTTACGAAATGCCGTTGTTAGATAGCTTCACAGTCGATCATACCCGTATGGAAGCCCCAGCCGTTCGCGTGGCGAAGAAAATGAACACCCCGCACGGCGACGCGATCACGGTTTTTGACCTGCGTTTTTGCGTACCGAACAAAGAAGTGATGCCGGAAAGAGGGATCCACACTCTTGAGCACCTGTTTGCGGGCTTCATGCGCGATCATCTGAACGGTAATGGCGTTGAGATTATCGACATTTCCCCGATGGGCTGCCGTACCGGCTTCTACATGAGCCTGATTGGTACACCGGACGAGCAGCGCGTAGCGGATGCCTGGAAAGCGGCGATGGCCGACGTGCTGAAAGTGCAGGATCAAAACCAGATCCCGGAACTGAACGTATACCAGTGCGGTACCTACGAGATGCATTCTCTGAGTGAAGCGCAGGAGATTGCGCGCCATATTATTGAACGTGATGTGCGCATTAACAGCAATGATGAACTGGCGCTGCCGAAAGAGAAACTGCAGGAACTGCACATCTAGTTGATACGTGGATGTGGCGATAAATAAAACCCTGGGGCTAGCCTCGGGGTTTTTTATTTTCTTTCGCGGGTTGTAATGATTTGTTATTTGAATGAGCGAAAGTAATACATATCTTAAATAAACATTTCTGTTTTTATTTTGTGAGCTGTTAAACAAAATGATTTTGAATGCCGGCATTAATCCGTTTGTCGATCACATAAAATGAAAAACGTAATCGAATAGTCGAAAAACATAATGGAATCCCGCCCCGTAACTGTCAAAAATACCCCCAGAGAAACCGGTTTCATTACCAAAAATTAAAACGGGAGTGTATATGTCTACAGGGGATAGAATTTCTATTCGGGAGAAGATTGGCTATAGCCTTGGGGATGCCGCCAGTCATATTGTTTTTGACTCGTCAGTGGCTATTCTGGCCTATTTTTACACCGATATTTACGGCCTGCCGCCTGCGGTAATGGGCACTATGTTCCTGCTGGTCCGGCTGCTGGATGCGATAACCGATCCGATTATGGGGGCCATCGCCGATGCGACTTCTACGCGCTGGGGCCGTTTCCGTCCATGGCTGCTGGCGATTTGTGTGCCGTTTGCGGTCAGTTGCGTGCTGGTCTATTCCATCCCGTCTTTCTCGGATACCGGCAAAGTGGTTTACGCGGTCGCGGCGTATATCTTTATGACACTGATGTACACCGCGATTAACATCCCTTACTGCTCGCTGGGCGCGGCGCTTACCTCCGACCCGCGCGAAAGTCTGTCTTTGCAGTCCTGGCGCTTTGCTATTACGCCGATTGGCGGCGCGCTGGGCACCGCGCTTATTCTCCCGCTGGCCGATTTCCTCTATCCGGGCGATCGGGCGACTGGCATCCAGGTTTCTATGGCTCTGTTTGGGGTGATTGGCTGCCTGATGTTTATCACCTGTTTCTTCACCACCAAAGAACGCGTTCAGCCGATCAAAGAAGAGAATCTCAATATTGCGCGCGACGTTAAAATTCTCTTCAAAAATGATCAGTGGCTGATTCTCTCCGTCTATAACTTCATGATGCTGGTTGCCGTTGTGCTGCGTGGCGGTGCGGTGGTGTATTACATCAATACGGTGCTGAATAAAGGCGCTGATATTATTTCTCTGTTTATGCTTGGCGGGATGTTTGCTTCCATGGCGGGGTCCGTGCTGGCAAAACCGTTTGGTACCCGTTTTTGCAAGGTGAAGCTGTCATTCTGGATTAACCTGCTCACCGCCGCATTTGGCGTTATTTGTTTCTTCGTTCCTCCGCAGGCATGGATAGCGATATTTGTTATTCACATTATTATTTCCATTATTCAGGGCGGAAACGGTGCATTGCAGTGGTCGATGATCACCGATACAAATAATTACGGCGAATGGAAAACGCAGCGTCGCATTACTGGTATGAATGTTGCGGCCAATATATTCATTATTAAGCTGGGGGTTGCCGTCGGTGGCGCCATTTTAGGTTGGGTATTGGCTTATTTCCATTACGAATCCGGCGTGGCCGTACAGTCTTCTTCCGCCGCTCAGGGCGTGATGCTGTTATTTACGATTGTTCCGGCGGTTTTTTATATTCTCACGGCGTTTGCCATTAAGTTCTACGGCTTAAACGAAGGTCGTATGAATAACGTGGTTGCGGATCTGAAAAACGGTACGTTCGCGAATACGTCGGCTCAGTAGTTCTGGGTAAAAAAAAGCCAGCTCGCTTGAGCTGGCTTTTTAACTAGTGAGCGCCTCCGCCCCCGCTGCCTGCGCCAAATGGCGGTCTGGCGAACCATACCAGCCCCAGCAGCACCAGGAAGATCCCCGCCGAAATCCAGAAGATTTCATTGGCTGAGACAATCAGCCCCTGGTTGGTAATCTGCTGGGCTATCCAGCCGGAAGCCTGCTGCTGCGTCATCCCCATGCCTTGCAGCTGATCATACATCTGCTGGGCATTGGGGTTGAACGGCGTCACCGACTCGGTGAGCTGCGCGTGGTGCATCGCTTCACGGTTCGTCCACAGCGTGGTGGTAATCGACGTCCCGATGGAGCCTGCCAGCGTACGGGTAAAGTTCGACAGACTCGATGCGGCCGCCAGACGCTCAGGCGGTAGCCCGGAAAGCGTGATGGTGGTCAACGGCATGAAGAAGCACGCGACGGCGAAGCCCTGAATAAACTGCGGCCACGCCGAGGCGCCGAAGTCCATTCCCGGTTCGAAGGTGTAGGCGCGCCAGTAGAAACACACGGCATACATAATAAAGCTGAAGGTCACCAGACGGCGCATATCCAGCTTATGGGCAAAGCGGCCGATAATCGGCGACAGCAGCACCGGAATGACGCCCACCGGCGCTGAAGCCAGACCGGCCCAGGTTGCGGTATAACCGTAGACCTCCTGCAATAGCTGCGGCAGCAAAACAATCGCGCCGAAGTAGAGCATATAGGCCAGGCTGATACACAAACAGCCGATGGTAAAGTTTCGCGACTTAAACAACGATAGATCGACTATCGGGTTATCGTCGGTCAACTCCCAGACTATCAGGAAGCTCAGCGACACCACCGCCACGATGGTCAGCACGATAATTTCCGTGGAGTTAAACCAGTCGAGCTCTTTCCCCTGGTCGAGCATCACCTGCAGGCTACCAATCCCCAGCACCAGCAGCGCCAGACCAATGCCGTCGATACGCCTTTGCTCGGTACGGGTCTCACGCCCACGCAGGGTCTGGAGGCTTAACAGCACCACTATCGCGCCAATCGGCACGTTGATAAAGAAGATCCAGCCCCAGTGGTAGTTATCGCTGATGTAGCCGCCGAGGATTGGCCCGCAGATTGGGGCCACGATCACCGTCATCGACCACAGCGCCAGCGCGATTGAGCGTTTGGCGGGAGGATAGTTGCTGAGCAGCAGACTCTGCGACAGCGGGATCAAAGGCCCGGCAACGATCCCCTGAATCACGCGGAAGAAGATCAGCATGCTCAGGCTGTTGGACATCCCGCACGCCCATGACGCAATGACAAAGGCGACGGTCGACCACAGGAACAGCTTCACCTCACCGACTCGCTTCGCCAGCCAGCCGGTAATCGGAATGGAGATGGCGTTCGCGACCCCGAATGAGGTGATAACCCACGTCCCCTGGCTCAGCGATGAGCCAAGGTTACCGGCGATGGTGGGGATAGCCACGTTCGCGATGGTGGAGTCCAGCACCTGCATAAAGGTGGCCAGCGACAGCGCAATGGTCATAATGACCAGCTGCGCGCCTTCCAGCGGTTTTTGCTGTTGCATTACGCGCACCCCAGCATTAGTTGGCGTTGGCCTGGACGATGTCGTTAATCAGCTTGTTCACCGGATCGAGGCTGATTTCACGCGCATTGCTCTCGTAAACCGGGCTGGTACGAATCTGGTTAGCCAGCATCTGACCGTCGCGGTTGGAGGTATCAACCTTCACCAACGTAGAGAGACCGATACGCAGCGGGTGTTTCGCCAGCTGATCGGCATCCAGTTCAATACGCACCGGCAGACGCTGCACGACTTTAATCCAGTTACCGGTGGCGTTCTGCGCCGGCAGCAGCGAGAAGGCGCTGCCGGTACCCATATCGAGACCGACCACTTTCCCGGTGTACTTGACGTCGTCGCCGTAGATATCACTGATGACCGTCACCGGCTGGCCGATACGCATGTGCGCCAGCTGCGTCTCTTTAAAGTTCGCGTCTACCCACAGGTTGCTGGCCGGTACTACGGCCATCAGCGGGGTGGTTGGGCTAATCTGCGCGCCCGGCTGGACGGAACGGCGGGAAACATAGCCGCTCATCGGGCTGACAATTTTGGTACGTTGCAGGGCAAGCCAGGCGTTACGAACGTCGGTTGCGGCCTGGCGAACCGTTGGCTGATCTTCCAGTTTGGTACCCAGAATCATCGCCTGGTTAGCGTTGTACTGCTGTACCGCCACATCGAGAGCCGCCTGAGCGCTGGTCACCGCATCTTTCGCGTGCTGCAGCTCTTCACGGCCAATCAGATTAGCGCTGCCCAGCGGAATACGACGGTTGAGGTCGGTTTGCGCCTGAGCCAGCGTGGTTTTGCGAATATCGATATTCGCCTGCAGCTGCTTGTTGTTGATCATCAACTGGCGCATCTGACGCACGCTGGAGGCCAGCTGGGTCTGCGCTTTTTCAAACGCCTGCTGGGCGTCGGTCTGGTCAAGCGTGACCAGCACGTCACCCTGCTGGATGTAGTCGGTGTTGTCGGCCCAGACTTTCGTCACGCTGCCGGACACCTGCGCCATGATTTGTACCTGGTTCCCTGCCACGTAAGCGTCATCGGTTTCTTCGAAGTGACGCAGAACCAAAAACCAGTAGGCCCCATAGGCCACGGCAATAATAACAAAGAGCAAGGTCAACAAGATGAGGGCGCGTTTACGTTTGCCTTTCTTGTTGGCGGGTTGCTGCGGGGTTTGAGTCTCCGCATTTGCGCTCATGTGATTCTCCACATTTCTTATTATTGATATCGGCAACGCCGACCTGTTTACCAGAAAGGCCAGCAGGGGTTATCTGCTGGCCTGTTTGTTTTCCTTGCGATCGCGGTAGTATCAGCGCAGGGCGTCGAGTACTGAGCCATCCTCTTCCATCTGATCCAGACGGGTAAGAAGTTTGCGGGTGATATGCTCAAGCTGATCTTTCTCAGCGGCGCTGAGAGACGACCAGAGCTGATGCAGGCAGTGATGCTGCGGAGGCAGAACCTCATTCAGGAATTCGCGACCTTTGTCGGTGAGCTGCAGATGCAGGCAGCGGCGGTCATTGTCGCTTTCACGACGTTCAATCCAGCCGCGTTTTTCCAGTTCATCGGCGATGCGGGTGGCGTTGGTACGCGATGACCCGAGCGCGCAGCTGAGTTCGGAGGGCTGAATGCTGTGATTTTCTTGAGACTCCAGCGTGATTAGCGCCATAAATAACGTCTCGTTAATCCCTTGAGCTTTCAGCATTTTATTGCGGTTATCCAGCAGCTTACCCTGCATGTGCATGCACAGGCGAGTCAGGAGAATTTCCTGGAAAGGGAACTCTTCGCAGCGGCTGGCGCGAAATTTCAGCATTTGTTCAATGGGCGTAAACGAACTATCCATCTGGGCATTACCTCATTAGTTACAGCCGATATAGTAACGACAGTGACAAATAAAGTAAATGAATTATTGCCAGTAATTTATGTGATTGGTCTATGGCATAGGGGTGATGAATACGTATGCTCATCACCCCCTCGCCACTACTCGGCTGCCTGCCGATGGTAGCCCCACCACCAGACCAACAGGTTGGCGACGGATATCCCCGCGCCAGCCGCACAGACACCGAGCCAGCCGGCGTGCTGCCAGGCCCAGGCCGATAGCAGCGACCCTGCCGCACCACCGATAAAATAGCTGGTCATGTAGCCTGCGGTGAGTCGGTTACGGGCGTCCGGCTGCACGCGATAAATCACCGTCTGATTGGTGATATGCACGCCCTGAACCGTCAGATCGAGCACCAGAATACCGATAATCAGCGCAATGGCGGAGGTCTGGCCGTACCCAATCGCCACCCAGGAAAGCAGCAACAACACCAGGCCCCATGTGGTTGTCAGGTGCGCTTTGCCTTTATCCGCCAGCCCGCCGACGGGACGTGCGCCCAGCGCGCCTGCCGCGCCCGCCAGACCAAACAGGCCGATCGTACCTTCCGAGTAGTTGAACGGTGCGCCCGAGAGCAGAAACGCCATTGAGGTCCACAGAATGCTGAAGTTGGCAAACGTCAGGCAACCGAGCAGCGCGCGGGTGCGCAGCAGCTTATCGTGCGCAAAGAGGCTAAAGATGGAGCCGAGCAGCTGTGGG
This sequence comes from Kluyvera sp., assembly GCF_965301105.1. Lineage (NCBI taxonomy): Bacteria > Pseudomonadati > Pseudomonadota > Gammaproteobacteria > Enterobacterales > Enterobacteriaceae > Kluyvera > Kluyvera sp. The sequence goes on along the minus strand of NZ_CBDKZX010000042.1, from coordinate 25,168 downwards.
TAGTTGAGGTGCGTCTCCTGCTTGAGTTTCGGTAGGCCACGCCACAGGGCGAAGGCCAGTACCAACATCAGCACGCTGGCGACCCAGTAAACGGTACGCCAGCCGCCGAGGCTTGCCAGCAGTCCGGCGACGGTTCGCGCCAGCAGAATACCCAGCAGCAATCCGCTCATCACGGTTCCGACCACCTTGCCGCGCTTTTCCGGTGAGGCGAGGGTGGCCGCCATCGGCACCAGAAGCTGCGCGACGACGGAGAAGAGTCCCGTAAGGGCGGTACCGAGGATCATCATGCCCAGCGAACTGCTGCTGGCGGTGATCAACATGCCTCCTGCGGCGAGCAGCGTCATGGTGACAATTAGCGCGCGGCGTTCAAACATATCGCCCAGCGGTACGAGAAACAGCAGCCCGGCGGCGTAGCCTAACTGGGCAGCGGTAACGATAAAGCCCGCCTGTCCGGCGCTCAGTGAGAAATTACGGGCGATAGTCTCCAGCAGTGGCTGCGCATAGTAGTTACTGGCAACGGCGAGACCAGTGGCGATGGACATTAAGGCGATTAACGCTGGGCTAAGCCCGTGAGCAGGTTTAGTCATGGTATTAAGAATGTGAGGAAGAATAGGGACGATAATAACGAAAGGCAGGGAGCTGCGGGAACATGTCGCGTAGCGGAACGTGCTTTTTGATGGCGGGCTGGCCTTGTACAGGCCGGATAAGACAAAGCCGCCATCCGGCTAACGGTGGCGGCTTTGTCCGATACAGCTACGCTTATCAGGCCTTATTCTGCGCGGCCAGCGCTTCTTTTACCCAGCCGTCAAATACCTGCTGGTGGGCTTTAATCCAGCCATCCACCTGGCCCTGAACGTCGGCTTCGGATGCTTTACCGGCATGCATCATGGAGTTCTGCGCGTTAATGTCAGACAGCGGCAGTTTCATAATGGCGAACAGTTTCGCGGCCGCCGGGTTTTTCTCCGCCCAGGCTTTGTTAGCAACGATGTGGATAGTGCTCACCGGGAAGCCGTAGTTAGCGCCGTTAGGCAGCTTGGTATCGGCATCTTTCGGTACGCCCGGCAGGGAAGAGAACGGCACCTGCAGCCACACCACGTCTTTACCCGGTTTCAGCACATCGCTCACCCAGTACGGCGTCCAGGTGTAGTAGAAGATTGGTTTGCCTTCTTTAAAACGGGTAATGGTGTCGGCCATCATCGCCGCGTAGTTACCCTGATTATGATCGACGGTTTTGTTCAGGTCGTAAGCATCCAACTGGTGATTGATGGCCGCTTCACAGCCCCAGCCTGGCGTACAGCCAGTCAGGTCGGCTTTACCGTTACCGTTGGTGTCGAACAGTTTGGCGATTTTCGGATCTTTCAGCTGCGCAATATTGGTGATGTGGTATTGATCGGCGGTTTTCTTATCGATCAAATAACCCTGTGCCGCGCCGCCAACCAGCGTCCCTTCACGATAGAACTTCTTATCCCCGCCCGCCGCGGCGTACATGTCGTTATGCAGCGGGATCCAGTTGACGGCAGTGAACGTCGCATCGCCGGCGGCGATCGAGGTGTAGCCGACGTTGTAATCGACTTCGTTCGGTTTACTGACGGTGTAGCCCAGTTTTTCCAGCGCGCGGCTCACCAGCAGCGTCTGGAAGGTCTCTTCTGACAGGGTGCTCTGCACCGGCTGAACGGTAATGCCTTTCCCTGGGAGGTCGGCAGCAAACGCGCTGGTGGAGACCAGCGTGGTAAAAGCAGTGGCTAAGACAAATGAGTGTCGCATCGTTGTTCCTTTAATAGTGATAGTCGTGGAGCGTTGGCCCGGCAGCGCGGGCCAACACGATGGTTACTTAGTGAAAGGGCGAAGCAGCAGACCCAACGGACCGGTGCTGTACCAGCGGCGGTTGCCACGGCTGCGGGAGTCCCGGCCTACGGCCTGCGTCAGGCGGTCGAGGATAATGGCGAGGATAACGATCCCCACGCCGCCAACCGTCGCCAGGCCCATATCGAGACGGCCAATACCGCGCAGCACCATCTGCCCCAGACCGCCGACGGCGATCATCGAGGCAATAACCACCATCGACAGGGCCAGCATCAGCGTCTGGTTCACGCCTGCCATAATGGTCGGCATGGCCAGCGGCAGCTGTACTTTGAACAGCATCTGACGCGGGCTGGCGCCGAAGGAGCGCGAAGCTTCAATCAGGTCCGCCGGTACCTGGTTAATCCCCAGAATGGTCAGACGCACAATCGGCGGCAGGGCGAAGATAATGGTTACCACCACGCCCGGCACGTTACCGATACCGAACAGCATGACGATCGGCACCAGGTAGACAAACGCTGGAGTTGTCTGCATCGCATCAAGCAGCGGGCGAATAATCTTCGCCGCTCGCGGGCTACGCGCCAGCCAGATCCCCAGCGGCAGGCCTATCACCACGCAGAACAGTAGGGCGGTGAGCACCAGCGCCAGAGTGATCATCGCCTGCGACCAGGCACCGATGGCGCCAATGGCAATCAGCGAAATAAAGGTCGCGATGCCCATCCCAACGCTGGAAATCTGCCAGGCAATCAGGGCGAACAGCACGATCGCCACCGGCGCAGGCATCCCCAGCAGCAGCTGCTGGAAGGCACTCAGGATGTAATCGACAGGAACGCGAATCCCCTGGAACAGCGGACGGAAGTGCGTGACCACCCAGTCGATGCCGTGCGTCACCCAGCTATCGAGCGGGATCAGCGTCTTATGGAACGGGTCCATAATGTCGAAGTGTTCGGGCTGTGGCGCAGGCGCGCTGTGCAGCCAGTCGGCGTTGCCGCCGGACGGTGCCGAAGCCGGTGTACCCCAGGCATCGGCGGAGTTAGCCGCGCTATCGGCGGCCGGTGTGGTATCCCACGGGTTAGATTGATCAGCCATTGTTGTTTGCCCCCTCGCGATCTAATGCCTGTAGCAGCATTCTTTTTGAAATAACGCCGACGTACTGCTGCTCTTCTCCAACAACCGGTACGGCGCAGGGGGCATGGCCCACGTGAGAGAGCAATTCGCTGAGTGGCGTTTGCGCATCGACGGCCAGTGGCTCATCAAGAAGCGCCGCGTCAATTCCCTGGTTGGCTTTTAACGCCTCTTTCAGGGAATCAATGGAGACAATACCGACAAACTTATTCCCGCGTTCGATGACGTAGCCGTATTCACGGTCATCATCCTGCAGTAATTTCAGCGCTGAGCGCGGACCAAAGCCCGGTGTTTTACGGATTAGACCATCCGGATTACGGCGCGCAATATCCTTGGCGCTAAATACCTGGCTAATATCCACGCCGCGGAAGAAGGTGCGGACATAATCATTTGCCGGGTTATTCAGAATTTCATCCGGGGTACCAATCTGTACCACTTCGCCATTTTGCATAATGGCAATGCGGTCGCCAATTCGCATGGCTTCATCAAGGTCGTGGGAAATAAATACCACGGTCCGCTGATGTTTGGCCTGTAATTTGACTAACTCATCCTGCATCTCGGTACGAATTAACGGATCGAGCGCTGAGAAGGCTTCATCCATTAACAGGATATCGGGGTTAATGGCCAGCGCGCGGGCTAAACCGACGCGTTGACGCATCCCGCCGGAGAGTTCGTCAGGATAAGCGTGCGCATAGTTTTCAAGGCCCACCTGGCGCAGCGCGTCCAACGCTTTCTCCTGGCGCTCTTTCACCGGCACACCGGCCAGATCCATGCCAAACGCGGTGTTATCCAGTACGCTCATGTGTGGCATGAGGGCGAATGACTGGAAGACCATTGCAATTTTTTTACGGCGGACATCGCGAAGCTCGGCGTCGGATATTTTGGCAATATCTACACCGTCAATCAGCACCTGTCCACGAGTCGGTTCAATCAGACGATTGAGAAGGCGTACCATGGTGGATTTGCCGGAGCCGGATAACCCCATGATGACAAATATCTCGCCTTCTTCAATGGCCAGACTGGCATCTTTGACGCCAAGCGATAACCCTGTTTTCTCCAGAATTTGCTCTTTGCTGAAACCTTTGTCGATATATTTAAATGCTCGCTGTGGATGCTCGCCGAATATTTTATAAAGATTCTTAATTTCTAATTTAACTGCCATGCAATATGAAATTTCCTGTTTTTAGTTTATGTCGATATGCTACCTGATGAAAATAATGACCTGTATATACCCTAGCATACTGAGACGATGTGACAACCCTCAATCTGTTTTCATCCGAAATAGCCGGTAGGGTGATATCGCTCTCATTTCCCATGATATAAGGGCTGAGCGCAAATTCGCGGTGGTTGATTTTTTATAATTTAAGTCAGGAAATTTGGTCGAGATCTAAAAAATGCACTGAATATTTTCTGAAAAAATGGCGGCGATTATTTGTATGATGATGACGTTTTTTTAGGAAATATCCGGGTGAAAAATAAGGACGTGTTTTGCTGAATTAACGCGATATATTCGAGGTAAAATAATGCCCGTGCATGGCGATGATTCACGGGCATTTCAGGACTACATCCGCATGCCAACGGCCAGGCGGTTAAAGGCATTCATCAGGCTGATGGCAAAGGTCATGTCGCTGATCTGCTCGGCGCTGAAGTAGGCCAGTAGGGGTTGATAGACGCTGTCTTCAGCGTGCGTTTCGGCGACGTACGTCAGATCTTCGGCCCAGGCCAGGGCGGCGCACTCCGCGTCGCTGAAGTGATTACTCACTCTCCAGCCAGCCAGCGCATCTAATTTGGCTTGTTCAACGCCAGATTTACGCAGCGCTTTGCTGTGCATTTCCAGGCAGAACGCGCAGCCGTTGATTTGCGATACGCGTAAATACAGCAGTTCCAGCAGCGTACGCTCCAGCGAGCTTTTTTCCAGCGCGATACTGGCCTGTACCAGCCCGGCATAGACGTTGGGGCTGAGTTCACTATAGGGTTGGCGTAATGCAGTCATTGTCTTTCTCCTCGTTCAAGATGCGACAAAAATAGCACTATAATGGTCTTAGAAAGATGACCATATTAAGAGTAAAAAATAAGACCATGAAGCAGAAGAGCGAACCGCGTTACCGGCAAATAGCTCGCCAGCTGAAGACGGCGATTGAACAAGGAGAGCTGGCGGCAGGCAGGCGTCTGCCATCGAGCCGTCTCTATGCTCAGGAGCTTGGCGTTTCAAGGGTGACGGTGGAGAACGCCTACGGCGAACTGGTGGCACAAGGGTGGCTTGAGCGACGCGGACAGGCCGGTACGTATGTAAGCGATCACTTAACATTGGAGGCCGCGCCAGTCGAGCCACTTGGTTTTGGTGGCGAACAGTTTCAGCCGCAACCGTTTCAACTGGGACTACCCGCGCTGGATCTCTTTCCGCGTGGAATATGGTCCCGTGTGATGGGGCGTCGGCTGCGTACGCAAACGCGTTTTGATTTAGCGCTTGGCGACGTTTGTGGCGAAATGGCGTTACGCCAGGCGATTGTTGAATACCTGCGATTGTCGCGAAGTATTGAATGTGAAGCTGAGCAGGTGTTTATCACCTCGGGCTATGCGGCCGCGATGAGCCTGACCTTACAAGCTCTGTCGGGGCGTGGTGAGGGGATGTGGGTTGAAGACCCTGGTTTTCCGCTGATTCGCCCCACCATCGAGCAGGAAGGCGTGACGCTGCATCCTGTGCCGGTCGATGGCGAAGGGATGGACGTTGACTGGGCGCTCAAACATGCCGCCAATGCGCGTTTTGCGCTGCTGACACCCGCGCATCAAAGCCCGACGGGCGTGGCGCTATCGTTGCCGCGACGACGGCAACTGCTCGACTGGGCAGCGCATCACCAGGCGTGGGTGATTGAAGACGATTACGACAGCGAGTTTCGCTATCACGGTAAGCCGTTGCCGCCGCTGAAAAGCCTGGATGCACCGCAGCGGGTTATTTACATCGGTACATTCAGCAAAGCGCTATTTCCGGCGTTGCGTACCGCCTGGCTGGTGGTGCCGATGCCGCTGGTGGCGGCGTTCCGCCGCCAGGCCCAACGCGTGGCCTGCCCGGTACCGCTGCTCTGGCAGCAAACGCTGGCGGACTTCCTGCGTGAAGGTCACTTCTGGCGGCATCTGAAGAAAATGCGTCTTCACTACGCTCAGCGTCGGCGCTGGCTTGAAGTGGCCCTTGTGGCGCATGGTTTTCAGGTGGTGGAACAGCTGGGGGGCATCCAGTTGGTGGTATCGGTCGACGGGGATGATCGAATGATGGCTCGCCGGGCGCGAGAGGCGGGCTTGGCGGTGCAGGCGATAACCGACTGGCGCATGGCTCATCCTGGCGATGCCGGGTTGATTATGAGTTTTACTAATATAGTCTCGCCGGTAATGGCCAATGAACAGGTCGCGGCGCTGAGGCGAGCGATAAAATAAAAACCCCGGAGCATCAAAGATACTCCGGGGTAGACGCGTTTTTATTATCAACATCGTTATGGTTATATTATCGGCGCGATCCCAATAATACGCCAATAAAAATCCCCACTGCCGCGGCAGCGCTCACACTTTGCCACGGTTTATCGCGAACATAGCTGTCTGCGGTGTCGGCAACATCGCAGGCGCTCTGTTGTAAACGGCTGCGACCATGAATACGAGCGCGGGTTTCACTCAGCAACGCTTTGGCTTTGCGTCGTGCAGTTTCCACCTCATCTTTATTCTCGCTGGCCCAGCTCTTGAGAATATCCTCCAGGCTATCGGCTAATTGGCTGACATCGTTATGAATATCCTGAGCTTCATCTTCTGCTTCATTGCGGTTAAATAATTTGGGCATAACGTCCTCCACGAAATTTGCTGGAGCGTTAAGTGTAGGTCATCCGCTATAAATTGCCGTGATTTAACGTGTTTATGGATTTATCTGAAAGCGAGGCGAATACTGATTCATGTAAGGTGGCGATGCAGTAAAAGATGACGAGGAAAAAATATGTATCTACGACCTGATGAGGTGGCGCGCGTTCTTGAAAAAGCGGGCTTTACCATGGATGCGGTAACCGCCAAAGCCTACGGCTATCGCCGGGGGGAAAATTATGTTTACGTCAACCGCGAAGCGCGGATGGGGCGTACGGCGCTGATCATTCACCCGGCGCTCAAAGACCGTAGCTTTAAATTTGCCGAACCGGCATCTGATATTAAAGCGTGCGATCACTACGAACAGTTTCCGTTGTACCTTGGCGGCGATGTTGAGCAGCATTACGGTATTCCGCACGGCTTTAGTTCACGAATGGCTTTAGAACGTTTCTTAGATGGGCTTTTTGGCGAGAATATCTAAATAAGAGACTGGCATGGCCAGTCTCTTATTACCCTGCTATCAGGCTTTCGCTTGGGTGTATTGCTCGACGCGGAACAAGCGACGGCAGAAATCGAGGAAGTAGCCGTAAGCGGCACCCATCACCAGCGATATCACCGCGTTTGAGCTAACCGCAGCGATAATCTGATGCCAATCGGCACCCACGCTCAGCAGAATCAAGACGTATACCGGCGACTGGAAGGTCACGTACGCTAGCGGATCTGCCACTCTTTTCATCCAGCCAGCCGGGCTGATTCGCGCGGCCTGGCGCATGATGAAGTCACGGTAGATACCGTATGGCCATGCAATAATAATGTTCACCGGAATCGCCACCAGTCGAGACGAAAGTGACTGCTCGAAGGTCATTCCCGAGAGAAAAATTTCAATCATCATGTTCACGACGGAACAGTAGACCACCATGGCGAAAGTGTCTGCTGCCGCATGACGCAGGCGTGACTGCGCAGAGAACATCGGTATGCTCCTCGAAAATAAACATTAAAACTGAGAAAAAACGTGTTTTTTGGCGTTTTGGGTTGGTTTGTTCAACGCGTATAGGTTATCCATCTGCAATAAAACAAACAACTAGTGAAATATTTTTATTTAATGCGTTTTTATCAATAAAATACTCTGTTTTTGGTTGTTTTTTAACCTGTGCGCTATTTTTGTTTTCAATTCTGGTTTTTGTCTTAAAAATCATTCAATTATGCTTTGTTATCGAACGGTTAATTGTATTGGAAGCGCAGGTCTTTTTTGCTGTCAGCGTGCTAATGCTGATTTTATTGTGATTGTCGTCACTAATGGTGTTTTTATCTGACTGGAAGATGTTTTTTTAGCATTAAACGCTGATGTTGTGTGTGGGAGGATATGCGTGATTTATGGGTAAACATTCAGTTTCGTGAGAAGGGGCGGTGAGGCTGGCTCACCGCGGGGGAGGTCTTAGCAAACGCCAAAGTCGCCTTCTTCACGATACGGGGCGACGTCATCGTTTTTCAGCGTGTATTGCTTACCGTGCTCATCGCTGGCCTGGACGGCCACGATGCGGTCTTCGTGTGCTTCAATAACCTTTAATTTCGGTCCGCCCATTTTCGGCTGAACCAGATCGCCAGGTGCAAACATCAACGTGCTCCTTTGTTATCTCTTGTCTTCATTAACGTTGCCGCAGCAGCGATAGCGCTTACCGCCTGTTCCACGGCATCACGGCTAGCAGGCGCGCCATACCGCAAAATCCGGTCATCCCGGCCAGGGTTAAGCCTGCGCCCACAAATGCACTCAGCAAGAAGAAGGCGCTGGATACGCTATAACCCAGTACGACGCCCAGTAAAATTAGCACGCCCGCGGCGATCTGTACCTGGCGCATAAGGGGTAGCGGCTGTGTTTTATCCTCGACCATCGGCAGACCCGCCTTTCGCCAGGCGTCGATCCCTCCGTCAACGATTTTGACTTCTGCTGGCGCGGCTGCGGCAACCAGTCGCGCTTCGTTGTTACGCGTGCGGTTGCCGGACTGGCAGTGAAAAATCACGACGCCACCGTCGGAAGAGGGTAGCGTTTGCCCTTTTTCGATAGCGCTGAGCGGGAAGGGGCGGGCCATGGGAATGTGTTCACGCACATACTCATCGGCATCGCGTATGTCGATGAGGGTGGCACCCTGCTCAATGAGCGTAAGCGCGGCTTGTGGGGAAAGATATTCAACGGTCATGTTCAGGTGTTCCTCAAGGGCAGAAAAGCGTTTTTAAGGTAGCGACGATCTGCCTCACCGCGTCGTTTTTAATCGAGTAGTGGATGCGTTGGGCAGCGCGCTGGCTGTCAATCAGCCCCTCCTCGCGCATGCGAGCGAGATGTTGAGACGTGGCTGACGGGCTTAAGCCGGTGACTCGCGCGAGCTCGCCGGCACTAGTTCCGGGGGCATCGCACAGCATGCAAAGGATCAGTAGCCTGTGGGGGTTGCTCATCGCTTTCAGTAGCGTGGCGGCTTCACCGGCACGAGCCTGCAAAAAATCGATTTCGTTCATATCTTACTTTAGTGTTTTCTTAATTAAGAAAACACTAAATCAAAGTTGTTCCAATGACAAGCCCTGTTGTTCGAAGATGCTCTTAATGCTTAGCGTGATTATTATCAGAATTTAAAAAGTCCAGAGGGTGACGGTGTTCGGATTATTCTTACTTTGATTCATGTTCAGCATTTTTTGTTACGCAGATAATCTGATGTCATGCCTTGTAGTGTTAATTTCGTTAAATTTTAAAAGGTGGTGTTAATAATTGTTGGTCGTGCATTTGACACCGACACGTTGATAATCCTTTGTGGATAACATTTAGTGATAATTATCTATTTCTGCGAGTAAATAGAAGGTTCTTTTACGATATTTTTACGTAATTCTTTGTTGCAATGGTTTTTAATGTGGATATGATTAATGTCGTATTTCTAATGCACTTAATGAATTAGTGGTTAGTCTTAACTTACAAATAAAAAAATACTCTCCGTCTTTATAAAGGCGCGGAGTGCGATTACTTGTTTAATACCCTGTGGATGGAATCGAAGATTAATAATCATGGAGGGCTTTACGGCGAGGCGCGGATAAATCGTTTTTACCCGGCAACCGTCAGCATCAATGTATATCAATCAGAGATGAAGAATGAAAACACAATTTCGTATTATGGCAAGTGTCATCGGCTTAGTGGTATCGGGTGCGGTAGCCGCTGCTGGTGTGACCACTAACCCTGGTTCAACAGCGGGGACGCAAGGTACAGGCGGGCAGGTTGAATTCACCGGCTCCATTACGGATGTTTCCTGTAACGTCACCAGCAAAAGCGCCAATCAGCAGGTCGATCTTGGCAAATGGGCAAAATCCTATTTCACCGGGAACGGCATTGAGACGACCAAAACTGCCTTCCATATTAATGTCGAAGATTGCCCAAGTTCGGTAACTCAGGTTGCCGTGCTGTTTGATGGTAATAAAGACAAAACCGACTCGTCTCTGCTTGCAATTAACACGGGTACCGGTAACGCTACGGGTATCGGCATCAAGCTGTATGAAGAAAATCAAAGTAAACAGGTGGCTTTGGGAGCGGTAACGGATAAGCATCCGGTTACTGCGGGGACATCTGGCACCGGCTCTGCCGATCTCACCTTCTACGCCGACTATAAGTCTACGGGCACTGCCGTCACCACCGGGAATGCAAACGGTGTCGCTGACTTTAACATGGTTTACAACTAATTAAAGCTCTGAGCAGAAGGAGCCTTCTGCTCAATCTCTCTGTTATTTTCTAACTCTGGTTTTCCAATGAATCGTTTTATCGCGAGCCTGGCTATTTCTTTATTCATAATCTCATCTGGCGCTCAGGCGGGGATCGTTATGGGCGGTACCCGCGTTATTTATGAAGAGGGTAAGCGTGAGGCATCTATTTCAGTGACGAATGCCGATAGCGCTACACCTTATTTGGTCCAGTCGTGGGTGGAAAATTATCTGACTACGGATAAGGGGCAGCCACCGTTTATTGTGACTCCTCCGCTCTTTCGTCTGGAGCCTGAGCAGAAAAATGTGCTGCGAATTAATTACACCGGCGCGCAATTACCTGCTGACCGTGAGTCCGTATTCTGGTTGAACGTAAAAAGTATTGCCCCGACGCAAAAAGACGATGCCAATAAACTGCAGGTCAATATTAAATCGAAGTTTAAGATCTTTTATCGACCGAAAAATTTAGCCGGTGAGGCGGAAAGCGCCTGGCAGGCGCTAACGTTCCGTTCGACCGGGAGCCGTCTGGTTGCTCATAACCCCACAGCCTATTTTGTCTCCTTCTTTTCACTGTCCGTTGGCGGGCAAGAACTGGAGTCGCCAGGCATGATTGCTCCCTTCAGCGATCAATCGTGGCCGGTTAATCGTTCAGGCGTCGTGAAGTGGCGAGCGATTAACGACTTTGGCGGTATTACCGACTACGCGCAGCAGTAACCTGACTGGCTCTCATTGTGAAAAAGTTAACCTCCGACAACGTGTTTGATGAGGCTAGCGTTGGCCGTCATCCGCTGATGGCCTGCGTACCAGCGGCGCTGTTGCTGCTGTGCTACCAAAATACCACGCGGGCAGAGGACTATTTTGACCCTTCGGCGTTAGAGCTTTCCGACCCACAACAGAAAATGGCCGACTTGCACTATTTCGCGAAACCGGGTGGCCAGCAACCGGGGCGTTATCCGGTGGATGTGTGGGTCAATAACCAGCAGATGGGCCATGAAACCATTGAATTTGTCGATGTTAATGGCAGGCTGCAGCCACTTTTAACGCCAGCGCAGCTGGCCGAGTATGGCGTAAACGTTAGCGCCTTTTCGGCATTTGACTCGCTGCATGAAGGGGAAACTTTCAGCCTGATTGGCAAGTTCATTCCCGATGCTTCCAGCACGTTTGATTTCACCGAACAGCGACTCAAACTGAGCATTCCGCAGGCGGCGATGAATCTGCAAAGCCATGGTTATGTCGACCCTTCCCGCTGGGATGATGGCATTCCCGCCGCATTTGTCGACTATAACCTGACCGGTGCGCAGACGCAGCAAAGTGGCGGTGACTTTCGCTCCAGCTATTTAAACTTGCGCAGCGGTATTAACCTGGGCGGCTGGCGGTTGCGCAATATTGCCGCCATGCAGTACGACAAGACTCGCCGCTGGCGCTCGCAAAGCACCTATCTACAACATGACGTGCGTGCTTTACAGAGTCAGCTGCGCATGGGCGACACCTATACCAGCGGTGATATTTTCGACAGCGTGCAGTTTCGTGGCATTCAACTGATGTCCAACGAAGAGATGCTTCCGGACAGCCTGCGCGGCTTTGCGCCGACAATTCGCGGCATGGCTCACAGTAACGCCAAAGTGACGGTCTCTCAGCATGGCTATGTCATCTACGAAACCTTTGTCGCGCCGGGCGCATTTGTCATTAACGATCTGTACCCGACTTCGCAGAGCGGCGATCTGGACGTGACGGTCAAAGAGAGCGATGGCTCAGAGCGTCAATTTACCCAACCGTTTTCAGCGGTGCCGTTTATGCTGCGTCAGGGGCGCATAAAATACAGCGTCAGTGCGGGACGTTTTTATTCGGCGCAGGCGCAGACACGCCGTCCGCAGTTTATGCAGTCCACTTTGTTCTACGGTCTACCTGCTGGCGTGACGCTCTACGGCGGCGCGCAGATTGCGGAGGATTACCAATCCTGGTCGGCCGGCGCGGGGCACGGATTTGGCGTACTGGGCTCGCTGGGCGCTGATTACACCAGCGCGGTCACCCGCACGCCGTCAAAACAGCGCTATAACGGGCATTCGGCGCGGCTACAGTATCAAAAAGACTTCGTGACTACCGGCACGACATTGAGCCTGGCGAGCTACCGCTACTCTTCCAGCGGGTACTACGATTTTAGCGAGGCCAACGCCCTCGAGGGGCGCTATGGCGAAACGGACAACAAGCGGAATCGTGAAGAGATCTCGCTGTCGCAAACCTTAGGGAGCGCAGGTAGCCTGTCCGCTTCTGCCTGGACGCAAACGTACTGGCATTCCCCGCGCCACGATCAGACCGTTCATGTGGGATTCTATAGCGCATGGCACAGCGTTTCCTGGGGTGTGGGCTATTACTATACGCAGTCGTCGCAAAGCAATAAAAACGACCGTTCGTTCTCTTTCAACCTCAATATCCCATTAGGCCCGGTGCTGCCGGATGCCTCCGTTAGCTACAGCACCACCTCCGATAACAACGGTTATACCTCACAGCAGGCTTCGCTGTATGGCTCAGCGCTGGAGAAGAATAATCTCTATTACACCGTGCAGCAGGGCTATGGCAATAATGGTCAGGGTAGCAACAGCGGTGTATCGCTGGACTATCGCGGCGGCTATGGCGAAGCGCAGCTTGGCTACCAGCGCGATAAAACCTCCCGCCAGATTAACTGGGGAGCGTCTGGCTCCATTGTGGCGCATCCTCACGGCATTACCTTCGGCCAGTATACCGGCGACAGTTTTGCCATCGTTCGCGCTCCTGGCGCGGACAATGTGGCGATTCAAAATGGCACCGATCTGCACACTGACTGGCGCGGCTATGCCATCGTGCCGACGCTCACGGCGTATCGTAAAAACGATATTAGCCTGGATACCGAATCCATGGCGGATGACACCGAGGTTGAACTGGAAGGCCAAACGGTGATCCCCGGTGGCGGCGCGATCGTAGAGGCTGATTATCAGACGCATATTGGTCAGCGCGTCTTGTTTACGCTTCGAGGCAAAAACGGCCCGCTGCCGTTTGGTGCTAGCGCAACGCTTTCTGGCGTGGACGGCGCGGCATCGGGGATCGTGGCAGAGCAGGGCCAGGTGTATCTTAGCGGCGTTCCGGATGACGGCACTCTGGTTGTGCGCTGGGATGTCGGCCATGTCTCGCAAAGCTGCGCGGTCCATTTCCATCTTCCCAACAACCAACAGCGTAATCCGGTTAAAACGGTGAACGCGGTCTGTTTATAAAAAGGCTTGAGTATGTACATCGGGTTACGGCGTATTTGCGTTTTTATACTGTTCATCGCGGGGCTGAATAGCTCGCAAGCCTGGGCGGAAAACTGCAGTAATACCATCGGCGATATGACGGTGAATACGCAGAACATCAAATACCTGCCTTCGCTGCCGATCAATTCGCAGATGTCCGGTTCAATGGCCGATAACAGTAGCGGTATACGCTTTACCTGCGACTTAACGGTTCCCGCCGCGGGTTGGAAGCGCGTGGTATATCAGCAGATGGATACCCAGGGGGCGGCGATCGCCGTGAATGGCGTGCATATTTTTGCCAGCAAGCTCAACGGTCTGGGTTACTCGCTTGGGTTCCAGTGCAATGGCGGTCCGGTGCATTATATTGACGGGAGCTCGTCTCCGGCGGGGAGCGAGTCGGCGACCATTTGCGATAGCGGCGATATGCCTACGCTGCTTGGCATGAAAGAGGTGATCATTAAAGCGTATATCACTTTCTACAAAACCGGCGAGGTGAACCTGTCCGGGGGCAATCATACCAACGTTGATGCGCAGCCGCAGGTGGGGAAGCTGTTTATGGAACTGCAGCCGGCATCGGGGCAAACCACGACCAGTACGTCGCCAACTTTCCTCGGGCTGTCGGCGCTTAACGTCGATATCGGCGCCAGCGGTAGCTGCCAGGTCACCACGTCCACGATTCACGTGGCGTTAGGCTCCGTTAATAAATCTGAATTTAAAGGCATTGGGACGACCGGTGGGCGCGCCCAGACGTTTGCTATTCCCGTTTACTGCTCGCAGCCGACGGAGGTACGGATGGGGTTCTTTGGCGTGGAGGATACGTCCGGGCAGCCGAATATTCTGGCGCTCACAAAGACCAGCGCAGCGGCCAGCGGCGTTGGTGTGGCGCTGAACTACGGTAACAACGGCGCATCAGCGCCTGCAGAAGGAACGGCGGTGAGTATTAATGAAGCCACGAACCTTCCGGTACTGAAGACGATTACGGCAAGCAACGCCGCCAGCGCCGAGCGGATAAATTTCTCTGCCCATTACGTGCAGACTGGCGCGGTAGTCAACGCCGGGACGGCGAACAGTATGGCGACGTTTACGCTGGTTTATAATTAATGGGGAAGGGCGAGATACCCCTATCGTCGTTGAATTGATCTGCCGTCTTAAAAGGGGCCTGACCGATGTAAAAAAAGCCGCTGATGCGGCTTTTTTGTATGAACGTCCGGTTACTCGCTGACTTTTTTCTCAAGTTCAGCGGCGCCGTCTTTGGTTTTATCCCAGCCTTCCTGAGCGCCTTTTTTGGTGGCGTCCCAGCCTTTCTGGCTAACTTGCTTGGTTTTATCCCAGCCTTTCTGAGCGCCTTCTTTGGTGGCATCCCAACCTTTTTCCGTTCCTTCCTTGGTTTTATGCCAGGTTTTCTGCGCACCCTCGCTGACCTGGCTGCCGACGCTGTCACTTTTCCCTTCGGCGGCATGTTTCGATTTCAGCTTCAGCTCTTCACCCTGATTCTGCGCCTGATGCAGCTTTTCCTTCGCTGTGTTGGCGTTTTCCTGTGCTGCGGCTACGGTGTCGTCAGTTGCGTGAGTCGTTGCGGCAAAAACCGGTGATGCCAGCATAAGTACTGATAATGCAATCATTGTCTTTTTCATAATATCCTCATCTAACGATCTCAGTGTTATGAGCATGAACAAGGTTGGCATACCAGAGATTATGCGTCTCCAGGAATAAACTGTAAGTGAATCATCTGGGTTTTGAATGAATGTTATGACCGTTGGGGGCAAAGGTGAGCTTCGTTCACGGCAGTTCGTATCGTAAGCGACTGGGCGGTTTACGCACTAAAAGTATGGATTTTCCCTCGGTAGCGTCCTATCCTGAGAGCAAATATACGAGGTTATCATTATGAAAGATGTTGTTGATAAGTGCAGTACCAAGGGATGTGCAATCGATATTGGTACAATTATTGAAAATGACGATTGTACCTTTCAAATCGAGCGAATTTTTCCAACGAAAAATGAAGCGGAGCTAGCGGTCGCTAAAATCCAGAAACTGGCTTCTGCTGCGGCATCGGATGGGAATCCAGAGGTTGAGTATCAGATTCTGAACGTCGATAACGAGGTGAAACTGGACGCTTCTGTCACTTTCTCTTGTCAGGCAGAAAAGATCATTTTTGAATTATCACTACGTTCCGCATTCTGAGTGTAAGCGCGCCTGCCGGGATGTTCAGTTGATGAACGGCGGCAGGCCTGGTAAACACCATATTGTAGGCTCTGCCGGGAAAATGTGTTTATCCACCTCGGTTGCCATCGTGCTATATCGGGCTTTCTTGTCCTTTATTATCTTGCTCGTACCTATCAGCCGGAGGCTGCATAGGTGCATTTGTTTGTCTGAAGCTGATAATAATGCAACTGCCAGAGCTTAGTTCTACGGGGCTTTATTAACAAAGTAAGCCCGTCACCGTGCGTTTAGACCTAACGAAAAAGTAGAGCTTTTCGTTGGGCCTATTAATTGGCCTAAAAGGTTCGGATTTAATGAGTTCTCTTCGGACTTTGCGGGAAATTGAGGGTACAAAAAAGCCCGCAGGGCTTGCGCCGTGCGGGCTCTTAGGACTTCATCGGATGACTCTGGTAATCACCGATGGAGAATTTTGGTGGGCTGGCGGAGTCTGAATGTATTTTCTAGTGCTATATTTTTATTGATAATTTTCCAATTCAACTTTCATTGGTATACCTAAGCGTATACCAATGGCGATTTGTTGCAATGTTTCCTGTGGTTAAGAAACCTGTTTTTTGAATGGGTCATATTAAGAAAAAAACTTTTTTTACCAAAAACTGTTCACACTGTTCACTCACCGTTATTTTTATTAATTTTCAACATGATACTAGGTGATTAGTCCGTGAATAGTGAACACTTTACTGTTCACTTTCCGGGATTTCAGGCAAAAAAAGACCGGCTTATGCCGGTCAGGATAGGTTATTGCGCTGTGGTTTCGTCACATCGGGGCAGCCAGTCGGCGTTGCTTTCATCCCTGAGTGCGAGATTCGTCTGCATCCCCTGATTCGTTCGCCGCTTGCCATAATTCAGCCCGTACTCCTTCAGCATCGATGACAGCCCTTTGCCGAACATGGTGAGACTGAGCGTATTCTTGTAACCGTGCGCCTCCATATAGACCAGATAGGCGTGATAGAGGTACTGGCGCGGCTGTCGCGGGATAATATTCGCATTTCCCATGTACATCCCGTCAGGCTCGGGCAGCGCCTCCAGATAGCCACAAAAATCAAATGTCGGGTCAGCATCACGCTTGATACTGAGTGCCTCATCAGAGTTCTGCTGGGACTGGAGCAACGTCCGCGCCATCATCGGGTCGCTGAATTTCTGCATAAGCTGACGCACAATGACCGCCAGCTCACGTGCAATTTTATCTTTCAGCTTCGGATCACGTTCCTCCGGGGCAATCTGTTCCGGGAAGTGCATAATCACCCGACGGCGTGACACACCGCCGCTGCGGTCGGTGAAACGCATCGGATTATTGTTCACGGCGAGAATCACCGCCGGAATATGCGTTGAATACGCATCCCGGTATTTCGGGTCAACGGATACGGCATCTCCGCCGGTGATGGCCTTTAGCCCTGCACCGTCACCACTCCATTTCTCCTGGTCAGGCAGACGTATCAGCGAGAAGCCAATCAGCGCCGCGCGTTCGCGGGGGGATTCCAGCGTTTCAATGGTCGCTGACGTGGCGTTATCCTCTCCGGCCAGCATAGTCGCAATTTCGGCCAGAATACTTTTCCCGCTGCCGCCGGGGCCGGTCACCTCAAGAAAAAGCTGCCAGTCGTAGCGATTCGCCAGCACCATAAACAGGGCAGCGAGTATCACGTCACGTTTATCCGCACGTGAACCGGCGGCGCGGTCGAGCCAGCGCCAGAAGTTCGGCGCGTGGGTTTCCAGTGCTTCTCCCTCGACTGGCGGGGTAAAATCCACATCACACAGTGTACGCAGCCAGTGCGCTTTACTGTGAGGACTGAATACGCCGGTGCTGGTATCGAGTACACCGTTGCGAAAACCTATCAGGCGGCGCGCCGGGGCATCCTGCTGGGGAATAATCAGTTTCAGGGTATCCACCACCGAGGCAATTTTCCCCGACGAGAACGGCGCTCGCAGACGCTGGAACAGCCCGGCTACATCACGCGCAAAATCCGACGGCGGGATGATTTTCCATATCCCGGCTTCATAGCGTGACAGGAGCTGGCCGTTCGCATCCACCGCCAGTGCCTCACCGTAATGCTCATGTACCCGCATCGCCTTTTCACTGGTGCTCATGGCGGTGAATTCGGCCTCGCTCATGGTACAGAACGGGCTCTCTCCCGGTGGCCGGATAGCGTCATAAATCGCTTTACGCGCGGTATCTTCTCCCCTCTGCATAAAAGCATCATTCCAGTCACCGAACACCGGCGGCAGGGCGACAATGCCCTCACAGGCTTCTGCGGCCGCTGCGGCTTTTGTCTGACCGTCGCCGCTGAGGTCGCGGTCGGCAGCGAGCACAATCTGACACGCCGGGTGCTTTTGCCGGGCAAGGCTCGCCAGAGAAAGAAGGTTCACGGATGACAGCGCCACCATGACCGTTTCACCCGTCAGGTGATGCACGGTAAGTGCGGTCGCATAGCCCTCCGCTATCCACAGGCGTTTCCCGGCCTGTTTTTTCCCTTCGATGATATGACATGCCCCTTTCACCTGACCGCCTTTCAGGGTGCGCTTGAGACCGTCAGCATTGATAA
The DNA here is from genome assembly GCF_965301105.1 of Kluyvera sp. Taxonomy (NCBI): domain Bacteria; kingdom Pseudomonadati; phylum Pseudomonadota; class Gammaproteobacteria; order Enterobacterales; family Enterobacteriaceae; genus Kluyvera; species Kluyvera sp. The sequence continues at coordinate 6,657 of NZ_CBDKZX010000042.1, read as the reverse complement.
GCTGAAGGTTAACCAGTGCGCCGGTATCGTCATAAAGCGGGACAACCACATCACCGGCGCGGTAGGTCACGCCGCCGGTTTTATGTGTGACCGTCAATGTCAGACATTCCAGCGCGGGAAAACCCTTGCGGGTCAGGTAGGCGTTGCCGGTCGTCGGTCGATTTTTCTCCATTATTTTTGCGGCCAGCGCAGCCGCTGCTTTATGGTCGGCTTCCGTTCCGGCCTCGGTGGCCGCAATCACCTCCGGGACAACCGGCGACAGATTGCCGGTGACGGCGTTCACCTTTCCGGCGGCCTCTGAGGCCGACACGCCAAACACTTTCTCTACCAGCTTAAGGCCATCACCCGCGCCGCACTGGTTACAGAACCACGTCCCGCGCCCCTCTTTATCGTCAAACCGGAAACGGTCAGAGCCGCCGCATACCGGACAGGCCTGATGGCGGTTTTTCATGACCTTCACGCCCAGCGCCGGGAGAATGCGCGACCAGTGGCCGCATGCCTGTTTTACGGTTTCCGTTACGTTCATATTCATGATTATTCTCCCTCAGTGTATAACCGGTGATTTAATGTGACGGGCGCAAAGTTCATCCAGTACGACGAGGCCGAGAAAAGACAGCGACGGCGCGGCTTTCAGCGGGCTGGCTTCCATTAAATCTTCCAGTAAGGCACAGGCAATCGTGCGGCCTTTATCCTCGCCATGCTGGCGCAGGTAAAAACCCTCCAGTTCGGTGGCAATGGCACCCTCCAGCGCATCGAGAGTGAGGTGTGGGTAACGGTGCTGACGTTCACATAAAGCCAGCCATGCACAGGCCACGGCGCGACGATAAAGCGCAGCGCGTAAGACAAGCGGTAATGGCTGTTTCATACGTTGCCCTCCCCGTTCAGCCAGCGTTGATTGCAGCGTTCGACCACGCCGTCGAGCTGGGCGGTCATAAGATAAATCACGGAGGTGAGCTGTAACTGCTGCGCCGGGTCACGACGAACAGTGGTGCAGTCCTGCACCTGTACCAGCTCGCCGACAAACTGGCCGACATTACGCAAATGTTCAAGGCATTCGAGGTCAGCCTGGCTGATGGCCGACAACCATTTATTCTGTGGTCGTTCAGTGATATTTAAATGCATGATTCCGACTCCTGAAGACGTGCGTATCCCTGTGCAGATACGCACATTTAATTTTTGTTATCGTTTTTTAATTACAGATAATGGCGGTAGCTGTTATCCGGTTTTATTTCCGGTTCAGTCCGGGGAATATCCCGCCATTTCCGCGCCACCGGTGCTGATTGTCTGACCGGGATAATATCCTGCGGATAATGATTGATATTTTTATCCCGTCGTTTCTGTAATTCAGGGTCGGCGGCAATATCTTTCAGAACGATGTGACGATGTTCAGGGTTGCGTTTAAATATATCTGGGCTGTCGCAGGAAAAATCCCGTAAAAACCGGGCAAGCGGTATTTCGACAATCCGGCCATCGGAAATAATACGAATGAGGATAGTGAACGTCCGGCGATATGGGTTCCAGACCAGCGTCGGACAGAGGTACGGCATTTCCCACGGAATACCGTCGGCCAGAATGCCCACCACGCGCACATCAGGGAAACCGGCTGAGCGGAACAATTCACCCGGTTGCGGAAAATCAAACATGCTCCACCTCCTGCGTAGCGAGAAAATCACGGCACAGGCCTTTCGCTTTCAGTTCTTCCAGTACGTGGCTGATATCTTCATGCACATAACTCAGGATCTGAGGGGTATAAAGCTGGCTGAGTCCGTTTATTTCGTGGTGTCTTAAGTCATTGCCAAAAAAAAGCAGGGTCTCACAGGCACGATTGAGTTTATGAAACGATTCGAGGCTCAGGTGCTCACTGACAGCGTTAAGGTCATCACGACGCGCTGAGACGGTCTGAGCGGCAGATTGATTATGCATGGCATACCTCCACAACCGGCAGACGGGCGGCCAAGGAAAGGACGTATTCCCGAACGAGAGAACGGCGGGCGGTGCGTTCATCACCGGCAACGGTGCGCAGCATGCAGATACGGGGCTTACGGTCAGCACGGCGAATAGCGGCAAACACAAAGACAAATTCAGGATGAGACGGGGTGAGGGTCGTAGCCATGATGGCAATCTCCATTGAGTAGCGGTTACTGCTACCACCGGAGTTCCTACACTCATGGGTGGCAGCCCGGACGGGGGTAGGAATACCGGCCTCAATGGATACCGGCCAGCCCGAAGGCTGCCCCGCCCGGGCTACCATTATCTGATATAGGCTTTGGTATAAGCACCACAGCCCGAAAAATGGGTATGCCTGAGCAACGACGTAAAAAAAGACGCATGGCGCGTCTGGTGTCGCCATTGAGTAACTCGGGTTCCTACGCCCGGTTGCCGATTTTGCGGCAACGACAAAACTGTACCAGGAAACATACAACAGATGCAAGCCAGAAAAAGGGGCTTTTTGATAGCGGCTCATATTCATGCATCACACTTCCTGTTGCGATGAGCAACACGTTCCATCATCCATGCCGTGATTTCAGACTGTAGCCAGGCGACATTTTTCCCACCCAGCGAGACCTGAGCGGGAAAAGCATCACGGGCGATTAAATCGTAGAGTGTTGAACGGGACAGACCGCACTGATGAATGACTTCAGGGAGACGTAGAAAACGTTCCTGAACCGGCGCTGAAACCGCCATCAGGTGTGTACCAGTGGGAGAAGATGATGCTGATGAAACCGTGTGCATAATGCTACCTCATTAATATCCAAAGAGATCCGAACGTATCCGTCCGGCGTCGGGTAGCTCTCTATTTTGTGAATATTTTTCTCCAATGCAACAGAGGCCTGTTGTGCCGTGGAGCCATTTTGGCTGTTATTTAAACAGCGCTTTGAAAATATGAAAAATAATTGGCTCATGACGCGCTGAGACGTTCATAAATCACAATAAATTGGTATTACCTATTAATAATCGGAAAAATAATTATTAAAACAATGGAAATCTAAAAGACTCTTACCGAAATCAGTGAACAGTAGTGAACACTCGGTGAACACTTCACTCTCAACTGTTCACTCTTTAATTCACTGTATTACTTATCTTTTTTCTTTGAGTGAACAGTAGTGAATAGTTGTTAGTAAAAAAACAAACAGAGAGAGGGTTTTCCTGCGACCTTTCTCTGGCAAGCCGGGTTTTGAAGTCCTGTTTGTGTCATGGCTGCTACAACCGCAATGAATCGAGTTGTTGTCTGAGGGGCGGCAGAATGGCGTCAGGTTGAAAACACAGAGAGCCCGACGATGAAAGCAGACTTACTTACTTCAGTAATGAAAACCATTGGCAGCACGCAGAATGAGACAATCCGTACAGCCATTGAGATCGCACTGGATACGCTTAACGAGCAAGTTAACCAGAGCGCAGAGACCACGATAAATAACGCTCTTGATGCGTTCAGCCAGGCTAAATCCGCACACACGGAAAATATGCTGAAACTGAATGATATTGAGGCCGCCATTACCCGCAGCGAGAAAGAACGCCAGAACGCGCTGAATGAGAGCACTGAAGCGGAACAGAACTGGCGCGCCCGTTTTCGCGAACTGCGCGGCATGATGACCCCGGAACTGAAAGCTGAACATGGTCAGCGAGTGGCCGGTCGTGAGCTGGCTGAGGAATTCGCCACCCTGATTGATGAGCTCAATGATGATAAAGCCCGTACTATGCTGGCCGCCTGTACGTCAGGAAAAGAATACGTCAGCGCTCATTCAGATGTGTTCTCTGCCTATGCACGGAATGAGTGGGCAGTGGTAATGAAAGACATTCCCCCTGCACTGGTACGCGCATTTGCTTTACGTCTGCGTGAGCTTGAGATTAAGGGGGAAGAACACCCTCACACTATTCTGATTCAGGAGCTGGGCGAGAATGTACGGACACAGAGCCAGTATTACGCATTCAACATGGAAAATGAGCCGGTGATTTCACAGATTGGCCTTCATCGCCCGGCACTCACCGGCGTAGACATGAAGCTCTTTAAAAGTCCCGCCCTCAGAATGGCGCGAGCTAAATCGCTGGCACAGAAGAAACAACCGCAGGGGGTGAAGTCATGATGCGCTGCCCGTACTGCAAACAGTCTGCCCATGTTCGTACCAGTCGTTACCTGTCGGATAACGTCAAACAGAGCTATCTCCAGTGCGTGAATGTCTTCTGCTCCGCGACCTTTCGCACCATCGAATCTATCGATGAGGTGATACGGCCACCGGCGGAGGAAAAGCCAGAACCGGCGCAGACAGCGCCAGTGACACCGCCCCGAATTCTGGATTGCGCTCGCTCATCGCTGCGCCACTGATTCAGGAGAAAAGAAATGATACGAGCACCACTGGAGCAGGCCTTTGAAACCTGTCAGAAGAATAAATCGGACTGGATGAGCAGCAAGTCAGCACTGGCACGGGCTGAAATGGCGCTGAAAGAACATGAGCTCACCAGTACCCGTTATGAGCCTGACGCTGTACAGGCGCTGCGTGATGATATTGACCTGAAAAAATGGGCAGTAAACCAGTCTGCCGGTCGGTATATCCGGTCACATGAGGCCGTGCAGCGTGTCAGCATGCGCCGCCAGCTCCACGTCTTTATGCAGGTCAGTGGCGACGCGCTGGTCGCAGCGCTGGCACCGGAATTAATGCACCTCAGAGAGCAGCCTGAAATCGTCAGAGAACGGGCTCTCGACCGGGCGGCTGCCAGCGTTCGCGAAGCGCTATCGGTTCATCTGGCCAGCGGAAGAGATATTCATTATGCAGAGGATGATCGGGATATCCTGACGACCATCGGGTTCCGGCCTGACAGAGCGTCCAGAGAAGACAACCGGGCAAAATATACACCTGAACAGAGTCAGATTTTCATGTGCCGACAGGCCGCGCAGACCCGCAAAAAATCCGCATAAAAAGCCCCGAAAATCCCCGTCTTTTTAAGAAAAATAGCCATGCATGCCTATGCTGCATGGCTTTGCATCCAAAATCATGAATTTTCCACACCCCGCCGCGCCAGTGCTGGCGCGGCCTGAAGCCCTTCATGCACCTGCATTAAAAGCGCCTCCAGAAGCGGGCAGGCGTGGCGGGGAGAGCATTGCGCGCTGTTCTTGGATGTTGTTTTTCTAATTTTTACGAATCTGGTAGTGGAACCAATGAGCATTATCCGCGGGGGAAATGACATCCCCATTTTGAATAATAAATTGTATTTTTATTCCCTTTGGTTATTAGATGGTGTGCGTTAAGACATGGTTTTTCCTAAGTCTTTAATGTATATATGATTCTTTCACGAAATAAGGGAACAAAGATAAAAATGGCAAGGGCAAAAAAATTAACTTACGGGGCTGTAAATATAACCATGCACCCCCACTCGCCAGAAAAGTATGTCGAGTTATTCAGGATGGCAAGAAAAAATGCGAGCAATGTTAATTTAAGAGGAGACTCATTCGCAACTTTATCATATTTTTACCCTTATAAGAAAGGCCAGGTGATTAGTGAACCTTTTGAGGGGGAAATTCTAAAGTATACAGATATTGACGTTAATGGCGACTGGTTCGATATCGTAAAGAAAGATATAGCTTCAGATGAGGAAAAGGAAAGAATAAATATACCTGATAATTTAAAACCAAATGTAGCTAGATTCTCTTTTGTTTTTCTACCCGCAAGTCATCTTTTGGTTTACGAAATGCAGGACAAGAGCCGGCATCTTACATCAAGACAAATAGAAAACTTTCTGAATGGGATATTTTCTCATGAGAGAATTATAGAGAAGTTTGGAAAGGTTAATGTTACAATATTGACTGAGCCAGATAGTGTGGAACGTATGCTTTCTTTAAAAGGTATTACGTGTATAAATATGGTCACTCGACGTCCTAATCCGGATGATCTCGCTTCTGCAGAAAGTGTTATGCAAAAGCGCTTCAAGCGTATTGGGGTTATTGAAGAGGATAAAACATATAAGTCTGAGCGAGGTCAGGAAATTAAACCTGATGGTGAGTTAAAACAGGATGCTCTTATTGCTTCGAGAAATGGTGAAGTTAGTATACGCAGGATTAATGAGGCGGGATTAGTAGAGGTTCATGCCTCAAGTGACGTACCACTTCAAAGGGTTGAACCATATGATTCTGACGTAACATCGGTTTCTGAGCTATTGTTATTAAGGGCAAAATCATTAGCAGATGAATTTAAGAGGCTTCTGAGAAAGTAATGAGTGAAGAAAAAGAATCAACCAGTGCATTGGCTAGATACTGGAAAATCTATGGTGGCGCTGGGGCTGTGTTTAAAAGTCGCTATTTTTGGTGTGCTTTTTTAATGACAGTGATTCTTTATCCATCTTGGTCTCATCAGGGGTGGTGGAATGACATCCTGTCATTGATGCCGAACCTTCTGGGCTTTTCATTAGGTGGTTTTGCTATGTGGATAGCTATTGGTGATGAGGCCTTTAAAAAAATAATAACTGGTGATGAAAAAAGTGAAAGTGGAGAAGTAGAATATTCTCCTTATATGTCAGTCAATGCAACGTTTGTCCATTTTATATTGTTGCAATTACTAACTATTATTACGGCCTTGGTTACCAAGGCCTATAGTAGCATTCTCATAAATAATGCTTTTATGTATTATTATTTAGGTGTTTTCTATAAGTATGCGTTATTAACATATA
>NZ_CBDKZX010000041.1:0-36011 GCF_965301105.1 Kluyvera sp. | reverse complement strand
GCATCGACGGCATTGGCCTGTATCGCACTGAAATTCCGTTTATGCTGCAAAGCGGTTTCCCTTCCGAAGAGGAGCAGGTGGCGCAGTATCAGGGCATGCTACAGATGTTCAACGACAAGCCGGTGACTCTACGTACGCTGGACGTCGGGGCAGACAAACAGCTGCCGTATATGCCGATCAGTGAAGAGAACCCCTGCCTGGGCTGGCGCGGGATCCGCATCACGCTCGATCAGCCGGAGATCTTCCTTATACAGGTGCGCGCGATGCTGCGCGCCAACGCGGCGACCGGCAATCTGAGCATTTTGCTGCCAATGGTCACCAGTCTGGAAGAGGTTGACGAAGCGCGCCGTCTTATCGACCGCGCCGGTCGCGAAGTGGAAGAGATGATCGGCTATGCCATTCCGAAACCGCGTATTGGCATTATGCTGGAAGTGCCGTCGATGGTCTTTATGCTGCCGCATCTGGCGAACCGCATCGACTTCATTTCCGTGGGCACCAACGATCTCACGCAATATGTGCTGGCGGTGGATCGTAACAATACCCGCGTTGCCAGCATCTACGATAGCCTGCATCCGGGGATGATTCGCGTACTGTCGATGATTGTGCAGGAAGCGGAACGCTATGGTATCGATTTACGTCTGTGTGGCGAAATGGCGGGCGACCCGATGTGCGTCACCATCCTGATTGGCCTGGGATTCCGACATCTGTCGATGAACGGTCGTTCGGTACCGCGCGTGAAGTATCTGCTGCGCAATATCGATCTTGAAGACGCGCAAACGCTCGCCCAGCGCAGCCTTGAGGCGCAGATGGCCACCGAAGTGCGCCATCAGGTCGCGGCCTTTATGGAGCGTCGTGGTCTCGGCGGCCTGATTCGTGGCGGCCTGTAGGCCGAATAAGCGCAGCGTCATCAGGCAACCCGGTGTCCATTGCCGGATGTCAGCGTCGCCGGGAGTCTCCGGCGACCTTCGCTTATACATATCTTTTACATCTTCCCCGCATCACCTCTCAGCCCCCTTATGCTATCATTCGCACCTTTGGAGCGCCTGAAGCCTACGGCGCGCATCTCTACCGCTGTCCACTTTCGGCGGAATAACAAGCATTTGTGGTGACAGATGAATAGTGGTTATCTGCGTTTCCCGGACTTTGATCCGGTAATTTTCTCCATCGGACCGGTCTCCCTGCATTGGTACGGCATGATGTACCTGGTGGGCTTTATCTTTGCCATGTGGCTGGCGACGCGTCGCGCGAACCGCCCGAACAGCGGCTGGACGAAAAACGAAGTTGAAAACCTGCTGTATGCAGGCTTCCTCGGGGTCTTCCTCGGTGGGCGCATCGGCTACGTGATGTTCTACAACTTCGACTCTTTCCTGCAGGATCCGCTGTATCTGTTCCGCGTCTGGGACGGCGGGATGTCCTTCCACGGCGGCCTGATCGGCGTGATCGTGGTGATGATTATCTTCGCCAAACGCACCAAGCGGACCTTCTTCCAGGTGTCTGATTTCATTGCGCCGCTGATTCCGTTCGGCCTGGGGTGTGGTCGCCTGGGTAACTTTATCAATGGCGAACTGTGGGGCCGCGTTGATCCGAGCTTCCACTACACTATGCTGTTCCCGGGCTCCCGGGCGGAAGACCTGGCGCTGTTGCCGTCGCATCCGGAATGGCAAACGCTGTTTGATACTTACGGTTCCCTGCCGCGCCACGCGTCGCAGTTGTATGAACTGGCGCTGGAAGGGGTTGTCCTGTTCCTGATCCTGAACTGGTTTATCCGTAAGCCGCGTCCGGCAGGGTCAGTTTCCGGCCTGTTCCTGATTGGCTACGGTCTGTTCCGCATCATCTCTGAATTCTTCCGCCAGCCGGACGCGCAGTTCACCGGTGAATGGGTACAGTACATCAGCATGGGGCAGATTCTTTCGATTCCGATGGTGCTTGCGGGTATCATTATGATGGTCTGGGCGTTTCGCCGTCCGCAGAAACAGATCTCCTGAGGAAGCATGAAACAGTATCTCGAACTGATGCAGAAGGTGCTCGATGAGGGCACCCAGAAAAATGACCGCACCGGCACCGGTACGCTCTCCATTTTTGGCCACCAGATGCGCTTTAACCTCCAAGAAGGTTTCCCGCTGGTGACCACCAAGCGCTGTCATCTGCGCTCTATCATCCACGAACTGCTGTGGTTCCTGCAGGGCGACACCAATGTTGCCTACCTGCATGAAAATAACGTCAGCATCTGGGATGAATGGGCCGATGAGAACGGCAACCTTGGTCCGGTCTACGGCAAACAGTGGCGCGCCTGGCCGACGCCGGATGGCCGTCATATCGACCAGATCACCACCGTCATGAACCAGCTGAAAAACGACCCGGATTCGCGCCGTATCATCGTTTCGGCGTGGAACGTCGGCGAGCTGGATAAGATGGCGCTGGCGCCGTGTCATGCTTTCTTCCAGTTCTACGTGGCAGACGGCAAACTCTCCTGTCAGCTCTACCAGCGCTCTTGCGACGTGTTCCTCGGCCTGCCGTTCAACATTGCCAGCTATGCGCTGCTGGTGCATATGATGGCGCAGCAGTGCGACCTGGAAGTGGGCGACTTCGTCTGGACTGGCGGGGATACTCACCTTTACAGCAACCACATGGAACAGACCGCGCTGCAGCTGACGCGCGAACCGCGCGCGCTGCCGAAGCTGGTGATTAAACGCAAACCTGATTCTATTTTCGACTACCGCTTTGAAGACTTCGAAATCGAAGGCTACGACCCGCATCCGGGTATCAAAGCGCCGGTGGCGATTTAATCTTCCTGACCCGAAAAACGGCGCTGCTCTCAGCGCCGTTTTTTTATTTTCTGAATGCTGCTTCCCGTATATTTGTAACCCGCTGCAACTCGTTCACCTTTTTCCGAAGCCCCGCGTAAAACGCGTAATCCGCGCTCGCGCTTCGTTGCTCAGAGCAGGAAACTGCCGCCATGAACAGAGAACAGGGCTACACCCTTATCGAAACCTTAATCACCTTGACGCTGGTGCTCATTCTTGGCGCTTCTGGCCTGTATGGTTGGCGCAGCTGGCAGCAAGAACAGCGTTTGTGGCAAACCGCCAGTGCGCTACGGGACTATCTGCTTTATCTGCGTAACGATGCCAACTGGCATAACCGAGACCGTCGGCTACGGGTTAACCGCGAAGCGCAGGGTTGGTGCCTCACCGCGGACGACGCGGTGCTGGAAGGCTGCCCTACCGGAAACCCGGCTATTTTCAAGCCGCCGTGGACCGAGGTTTCACTCAGCAAAATGACGCCAAACCTGACTTTCTTCGGCCTGCGTAATACCGCGTGGGCGGGGAGCCTGATGGTGTCGGGCGAGGCGGGGAGCTGGACGGTTGTTATCTCCAGTTGGGGGCGAATTCGCCTGTGTGAGGGGGCCACATGCTGATGCGAGGTTTCTCATTGCTGGAAGTATTGATCGCCATGGCTATCAGCAGCGTATTGCTGCTTGGCGCGTCACGCTTTCTCCCCGCGCTCCAGCGGGGCGTACTGGCGCAGACGCAGCAGCAAACGCTGGAAGACGATCTCTGGCTGCGAGTGTTCACGGTCGCGAAGCATTTGCAGCGCGCTGGGTACTGTGGAGATGACGACTGCGACGGCGAAGCGTTGCAGATTGCGCAGCAGGGGCAGTGCGTGATTGCCCGCTGGGATGGCGATAGCAATGGTCTCTGGCAAACATCGCCCGCCGACGAGGCTGACAGCATCGGCTTCCGGCTACAGTCCGGCGTACTGGAAACGCTACGTGGCGCGACCACCTGCGAGGGAAAAGGATGGGACAAAATGACCGATCCCGCAGCGCTCACGGTGACGAGCTTTCAGGTGGTGCGCCACACATTTAGCGGTTTTCCGCCCGAGCTTGCTATTACGTTGTCGGCAACCGGTACGCGCGGCGGCAGGGTCACCGCGCAGTACGGCGTGACGGGATACAACCAGTGAATGCCGAGCGCGGCGTTTCGTCGCTGGCCATGGTGCTGATGCTGCTGGTGCTCGGCAGCCTGATGCTACAGGGGCTGAATCAGGCGCAGCGCCAGCGGTTGGCGATGGTGAACGACGAAAGCCTGGCGATACAGCGCACGGCGCAGGCGCATTCGGCGTTGCAGTGGGGGATGCGCCAACCATGGGGAACTGAAGCAGGCGCCCAGTGTATGACCTATGCCGCAGACACCCGCGTTTGCCTGCGCTTATTGATCGACGGCAGGTTGTTGCTGATAGCACAAAGCGACGGTTTCTCGCTATGGCAATCGGGGCGTTGGGCCGCCGGTAACCTTCAGTTTTCAGCCCATGGCTGGAGTGATTTTTGTCCCTTGAAGGAGGCGCTACTATGCCAGATACCCTGAAATCACGCGGTTTTAGCCTGCCGGAGGTGATGCTGGCTATGTTGTTAATGGTAATGGTGGTGACGGCGCTTGGCGGATACTACCGCGCGTTGGCCGCCGGTAACACTGAGCTTAATCAGTATCGTCAGATGTGGCGCTATGCATGGGCGCAAACGCAGCAATTGGCCTTGCCGCTGCCGGAAGGCTGGCACAGCCAACGGGTACAGACATCGTCACAACGTTGTGTCAGCATCAATGCTACTATTACCACCCCCATGGGCAGGCAAGGGCGTTTAACGCGTCTGCATTGCCCGGTCAGTCAGTAGTCAGGAGCGAATATGTTAAGGGTCTACCACTCCAACCGTCTGGACGTGCTGGAAGCGTTAATGGAATTTATCGTGGAGCAGGACCGGCTGGCTGACCCCTTCGAGCCTGAAATGATCCTCGTGCAGAGTACCGGGATGGCGCAATGGCTACAGATGACGCTCTCCCAGCGATTTGGTATCGCCGCTAACATCGATTTCCCGCTACCCGCGAGCTTTATCTGGGACATGTTTACCCGCGTTTTGCCCGAGATTCCCGGCGAGAGCGCCTTTAATAAGCAAAGCATGAGCTGGAAGCTGATGACGCTGTTGCCGGGCATGCTGGACAACGAGGCTTTTACGCCGCTGCGCCACTATCTGACTGACGATGCCGATAAACGCAAGCTGTTCCAGCTGGCCTCACGCGTGGCCGACCTGTATGACCAGTATCTGGTCTATCGCCCGCAGTGGCTCACGAAGTGGGAAGCCGGAGAATTAGTGGATGACGTCGGTGAGGCGCAGCAGTGGCAGGCTCCGCTATGGAAAGCGCTGGTGGAGCACACTGCAGCGCTGGGGCAGCCGCAGTGGCACCGCGCCAATCTCTACCAACGCTTTATCGACACGCTGGAAAACAGCAGCGAGAAACCTGACGGGCTGCCGTCGCGAGTGTTTATTTGTGGTATCTCAGCGCTGCCGCCAGTGTATCTGCGCGCGCTGCAGGCGCTGGGCAAGCATGTAGATATCTACGTGCTGTTCACCAACCCGTGCCGCTATTACTGGGGTGACATTAAAGACCCGGCGTTCCTCGCCCGGCTGATGGCGCGCCAGCGCCGACACTATCGTGAGCAGCGTGAGCTGCCGTTGTTCCAGGACGCCAGCAGCGCGCCGGAGCTGTTTAACGATAACGGCGAACAGGACGTTGGTAACCCGATGCTGGCTTCCTGGGGCAAACTGGGGCGCGACTATATCTACCTCCTGGCAGGGCTGGAGCGCTATCAGGAGCTGGATGCGTTCGTCGATATCGAGCCGGATAACCTGCTGCACAATCTTCAATACGACGTGCTGGAACTGAAAAACAGCGCGGTGGCCGGGCGCACCGCCGAAGAGTTTGCCTGGAGCGGCAACAAACGCACCCTGGCCCACGATGACCGCAGCCTGACCGTCCACGTCTGCCACAGCCCGCAGCGCGAGGTGGAAGTATTGCACGACCGTCTGCTGGCGATGCTGGAGGCCGACCCGACGCTGACGCCGCGCGATATCATCGTGATGGTGGCGGACATCGACAGCTACAGCCCGTTTATCCAGGCCGTGTTTGGCAGCGCCACCGGCGAGCGCTATCTGCCTTACGCCATTTCCGACCGCCGCGCCCGTCAGGCGCACCCGGCAATGCAGGCGTTTATTACGCTGCTTTCCCTACCGGACAGCCGCTTCACCAGCGAAGACGTGCTGGCGCTGCTCGACGTCCCGGTGCTGGCCGCGCGCTTCAACATTGATGAAGCCGGTTTGCAGCATCTGCGCCAATGGGTCAGCGAATCTGGCGTGCGTTGGGGGATGGACGACGACAACGTGCGCGAACTCGATCTCCCGGCGACCGGGCAGCACACCTGGCGCTTTGGTCTAACGCGCATGCTGCTGGGTTACGCCATGGAAAGCCGCCAGGGCGAGTGGCAGGACGTGCTGCCCTATGATGAATCCAGCGGGCTTATCGCCGAGCTGGTGGGGCATTTGGCTTCGCTGCTGATGCAGCTTAATCGCTGGCGACAGGTGCTGACGCAAGGGCGTTCACTCGAAGAGTGGCTACCGGTGTGCCGCGAAATGCTTAACGACTTCTTCCTGCCGGATCAGGATACCGAAGCGGCGCTAACGCTGATTGAGCAGCAGTGGCAGGGGATTATCGCTCAGGGGGTACAGTCGCAATACGCCGGTGAAGTGCCGCTGTCGCTGCTGCGCGATGAGCTGGCTCAGCGTCTGGACCAAGAGCGTATCAGCCAGCGCTTCCTGGCGGGGCCTATCAATATTTGTACCCTGATGCCGATGCGTTCTATTCCGTTCAAAGTGGTGTGCCTGCTGGGCATGAACGATGGTATCTACCCGCGCGCGCTGGCGCCGCTGGGCTTTGACCTGATGAGCCAGAAGCCGCTGCGCGGCGATCGTAGCCGTCGCGACGATGACCGTTACCTGTTCCTCGAAGCCATGATGTCGGCGGAAAAATCGCTTTATATCAGCTACATCGGTCGCTCTATTCAGGATAACAGCGAGCGCTACCCATCGGTGCTGGTGCAGGAACTGCTGGACTATATCGGCCTGAGCCACTGCCTGGAAGGCGATGAGGCGCTGAACTGCGATGAAAGCGAGCGACGGGTGAAGAGTCACATCATGCACCTGCATAGCCGTATGCCGTTCGACGCGGAGAATTACCAGCATGATGAGCGCCAAAGCTATGCTCAGGAATGGCTGGCGGCCGCCAGCCGTCAGGGGGAAGCGCACGGCGAATTTATTCAGCCGTTGGAGCCTGTTGAATTGACAACGCTGCCGCTGGAGCAGCTTCAGCGCTTCTGGCGTCATCCGGTTCGCGCCTTCTTCCAGATGCGTTTACAGGTCAATTTCCGTAGCGAAGAGAGTGATATTCCCGACACCGAGCCGTTTACCCTTGAGGGGCTGACCCGCTACCAGCTTAACCAACAGTTGCTCAATACCCTGATTGAAGAGCAGACGCCGGAAGCGATGTATCGCCGCTATCGTGCGGCGGGAGAGCTCCCCTACGGGCCGTTTGGTGAAATTGCCTGGGAGGCGCAGCGTCAGGAGATGGCCGCGCTGGCGAGCAGGGTTATTGAATATCGCCGGGAAGGAAAGAGTCTCGAAATAGACCTTGATTGCGACGGGGTTAACATAACCGGATGGTTACCGCAGGTTCAGGAGAATGGGCTGTTGCGCTGGCGGCCATCTTTGCTTAGCGTGGAACAAGGAATGCAACTTTGGCTGGAACACCTTGTCTACTGTGCTAGCGGCGGCAGCGGCGAAAGCCGGCTGTTGCTGCGCAAAGAGGGCGAGTGGTGCTTCCCACCCCTGGCGGCGGATGAAGCGAAAGCGTATCTGTCAAAACTGGTCGCCGGGTACCGCGAGGGCATGTGCCAACCGCTGCTGTTCTTACCTGAAAGCGGAGGTGCGTGGATAAAAGCCTGTTACGATGCCCAAAATGATGCCATCTTAAGGGACGAGGAAACGCAGCAAAAAGCACGCAGCAAGTTTATGCAGGTGTATGAAGGCAATATGGTGGTGAGCGGCGAAGGGGCCGATGTCTGGTATCAGCGCCTGTGGCGTACCCTGGAACCCGCGCAGTATGAGGCGATTATCGAGCAAACGACGCCGTATCTGCTGCCGCTATTTCGTTTTCACCAGTCATAGTTGCTGTATAAAAATTGCGCAATCTGAGTTGTTCATTTACTATGCGCAACGCGTCACGGACCGATGAGTGGCAGCCGCCAGATCCATTTGTCTGGCCGGGAGCTGCCCGCACAAGCATTAAGATTCAGCAGTATTTGTTAATGGTGAGGTCCGTGAATGCCCCGCAGTATCTGGTTGAGTATTGTAGTTTTTGTCACCGCCTTTTGGGCGACCGTAGGTCAGGCAGACACCGGATGGCAACCGATTCAGGAAACCATCCGTAAAAGCGAAAAAGATACCCGTCAATATCAGGCGATTACGCTGGATAACAAGATGGTCGTGCTGTTGGTATCCGATCCGCAGGCGGTGAAATCGCTGTCGGCGCTGGTGGTACCGGTTGGTTCGCTGGAAGATCCTGATTCGCATCCGGGCCTTGCGCATTTCCTTGAACATATGACGTTGATGGGCTCGAAGCACTACCCGCAGCCCGATAGCCTCTCGGAATTCCTCAAGCTGCACGGTGGCAGTCACAATGCCAGCACCGCGCCGTATCGCACCGCCTTCTACCTTGAAGTCGAAAATGATGCCTTGCAGGGGGCCGTTGACCGTCTGGCGGATGCCATTGCTGAACCGCTGCTGGATAAAAAATACGCCGACCGCGAACGTAACGCGGTAAACGCTGAGCTGACCATGGCGCGCTCCCGCGACGGTATGCGTATGGCGCAGGTTAGCGCTGAAACCATCAACCCGGCGCACCCCGGCGCGCGCTTCTCTGGCGGCAACCTCGAAACGCTGAGCGACAAGCCGAATAGCCCGGTGTATGAATCGCTGCTGGCCTTCCGCGACAAATACTACTCCGCCAACCTGATGAAGGCGGTGATTTACAGTAATAAACCGCTGCCGGAGCTGGCGCAGATTGCGGCACAAACCTATGGCCGCGTGCCGAATAAATCTATCAAGCGCCCGGAAATTACCGTTCCGGTGGTCACCGACGCGCAGAAGGGCATCGTTATCCACTACGTACCCGCGCTGCCGCGTAAAGTGCTGCGCGTCGAGTTCCGTATTGATAACAACTCGGCCCAGTTCCGCAGCAAAACCGATGAGCTCATCACCTACCTTATCGGTAACCGCACGCCGGGCACGCTGTCCGACTGGCTGCAAAAGCAGGGGCTGGTTGAAGGCATTCGCGCCGATTCCGACCCGGTCGTTAACGGCAACAGCGGCGTGCTGGCAATCTCCGCTACCTTAACCGACAAGGGCCTCGCTAACCGGGATCAGGTGGTGGCGGCTATTTTTAGCTACCTCGACATGCTGCGCCAGAAGGGCGTCGACAAAAGCTACTTTGATGAACTGGCTCACGTGCTGGACCTCGACTTCCGCTACCCGTCGATTAACCGCGATATGGACTACGTCGAATGGCTGGCGGACACCATGATTCGCGTGCCGGTCGAACACACGCTCGATGCGGTGAACATTGCCGATCGTTACGATGCGCAGGCGATAAAAGATCGTCTGGCGATGATGACGCCGCAGAATGCGCGTATCTGGTACATCAGCCCGAAAGAGCCGCATAACAAGACGGCTTACTTTGTTGATGCGCCGTATCAGGTCGATAAAATCAGCGCGGAGACGTTCGCGAAGTGGCAGAAAGCGGCCGACGACATCACGCTGAATCTGCCGCAGTTGAACCCGTATATCCCCGATGACTTCACGCTGATCAAGAACGAAAAAAGCTACGCGCATCCGGAGCTGATTATCGACGAACCAAATCTGCGTCTGGTCTATATGCCGAGCCGCTATTTTGCGTCTGAACCGAAGGCCGATATCACCATGATCCTGCGTAACCCGCAGGCGATGGATAGCGCCAAAAATCAGGTGATGTTCGCCCTCAACGACTATCTGGCGGGCATTGCGCTCGACCAGCTCAGCAACCAGGCCGCCGTCGGCGGGATCAGCTTCTCGACCGGCGCCAACAACGGCCTGATGCTTAACGCCAACGGTTACACCCAGCGTCTGCCGCAGCTGTTTGGCGCGCTGTTAGAAGGTTATTTCAGCTATACGCCGACCGAAGATCAGCTTGAGCAGGCCAAATCCTGGTACAAGCAGATGATGGACTCGGCGGATAAAGGCAAAGCCTACGAACAGGCGATTATGCCGGTGCAGATGGTGTCGCAGGTGCCCTATTTCCAGCGCGAGGACCGCAAGGCGCTGCTGCCGTCGATCACGCTGAAAGAGGTGATGGCCTACCGCGACCAGCAGAAAACCGGCGGACGTCCGGAGTTTATGGTAATTGGCAACCTGAGCGCCGAGCAGTCCACGACGCTGGCGCGCGGTATCCAGTCGAAGCTTGGCGCTAACGGTAACGAATGGTGCCGTAACAAAGATGTGCTGGTGGAAAAACAGCAGAACGCCATCTTTGAAAAAGCGGGCAACAGCACCGACTCGGCGCTGGCGGCGGTGTTTGTCCCGCCGAACGTGGATGAATTCTCCAGCTCGGCGGCAAGCGCCATGCTGGCGCAGATTGTCCAGCCGTGGTTCTACAATCAGCTGCGTACCGAAGAACAGCTTGGTTACGCCGTGTTTGCCTTTTCGATGAACATTGGCCGTCAGTGGGGCATGGGCTTCCTGCTGCAAAGCAATGACAAACAGCCGGCGTTCCTGTGGCAACGTTTCAAAGCCTTCTTCCCGACCGCCGAGCAAAAGCTGCGGACGATGAAGCCGGAAGAGTTCGCGCAGCTGCAGCAGGCGGTGATCGCCGATATGCTGCAAGCGCCGCAAACGCTCGGTGATGAAGCCTCACAGCTGAGCAAAGATTTCGATCGCGGTAATATGGCCTTTGATTCACGTGCTAAAGTAGTGGCCCAGATTAAGCTGTTAACGCCGCAAAAGCTGGCTGACTTCTTCCACCAGACCGTTGTTGCGCCACAGGGCATGACGGTGCTGTCGCAGGTTTCCGGCAGCCAGAATGGTAAGACGGACTATGCGCACCCGGAAGGCTGGAAGGTATGGGAGAGCATTAGCGCGTTGCAGCAAACCTTACCGATAAGACGAGAGAACGAATGACCGTAACTGCTGAGTCCCTTAATCCCCTGCGTTTACCCCTCTACGGTGAGCGCCTGATTGAAGCCTCAGCGGGCACCGGAAAAACCTTCACCATCGCCGCACTCTACCTGCGGCTTCTGCTGGGGCTTGGCGGCGAGGCCGCCTTTCCCCGGCCGGTCAACGTCGAAGAGCTGCTGGTGGTGACTTTCACCGAGGCGGCAACTGAAGAACTGCGTGGGCGTATTCGCAGCAACATTCATGAACTGCGCGTCGCCTGTCTGCGTAACGCCACCGACAACCCGCTGTATGCCAGCCTGCTGGCGGAAATCGACGATCCTCAACAGGCGGCGAACGTTCTACTGCTGGCCGAACGGCAGATGGATGACGCCGCGGTCTTTACCATCCACGGTTTCTGTCAGCGCATGCTTAGCCTCAACGCTTTTGAATCGGGGATGCTGTTCGAACAGCAGCTGATTGAAGATGAATCTCAGCTGCGCTATCAGGCCTGCGCCGACTTCTGGCGACGTCACTGCTACCCGCTGAACCGCGAAATCGCGCAGGTGATCGTCGAGTCCTGGAAAGGGCCACAGGATCTGCTGAAATCGATCGACCGTTATCTGCAAGGGGAGGCGCCGCAGCTGAAGATGCCGCTCAGTGCGACCGAAACGCTGGAATCACGCCATCAGCAGATCCTCGCGCAGATTGGCGACATCAAACAGCAGTGGCTGGCTGCGGTCGGCGATCTTGAATCGCTGCTGGAAAACTCGGGTATCGATCGTCGCAAATTCAACCGCGGCAACCAGGGCAAGTGGATCGACAAGATCAGCGACTGGGCGCAGGAAGAGAGCAAAAACTACCAGCTCCCCGATGCGCTGGAAAAATTCAGCCAGTCGTTCCTGGCTGAACGCACCAAAGCGGGTGGAGAGGTGCCCACGCACCCGCTGTTCAGCGCCATTGAGCGTCTACTGGACTCGCCGCTCACGCTCAACGACCTGGTGATTGCCCAGGCGATGAAAGAGATTCGTGAGGCGGTAGCCCGCGAGAAGCGCCGCCGCGGCGAGTTGGGCTTTGACGATATGCTAAGCCGCCTTGATGAAGCGCTGGAGAGCGAAAGCGGCGAGGCGTTAGCCGCCGCCATTCGTCAGCGTTTCCCGGTGGCGATGATCGATGAATTCCAGGATACCGACCCGCAGCAGTACCGTATTTTCCGCCGCATCTGGCGCCAACAGCCGGAGACCGCGTTGCTGCTGATTGGCGACCCGAAGCAGGCGATTTACGCTTTCCGCGGCGCCGATATCTTTACCTACATGCGTGCGCGCAGCGATGTGGCGGCGCACTATACGCTCGATACCAACTGGCGTTCCGCGCCGGGCATGGTGGCAAGCGTCAACCGCCTGTTTGGGCAGGTTGATAACCCCTTTATGTTCCGCGATATTCCGTTCCTGCCGGTCAAATCCGCCGAGAAAAATGCCTCGCTACGTTTTGAGGTTGACGGCGAAAATCAGCCGGCAATGAACCTCCGGCTGATGCCCGGTGAGGGCGTTAGCGCGGGCGACTACCAGAACTTTATGGCCCAGCAGTGCGCGGCGCAGATTCGCGACTGGCTCACCGGCGGCCAACGCGGCACGGCGCTGCTGTGGCGCGGCGACAGCGCGCGTCCGGTGCAGGCCTCAGACATTACCGTACTGGTGCGTAACCGCCAGGAAGCCTCGTTGATTCGCGATGCGCTGAATGCGCTGGCTATTCCGTCGGTGTATCTTTCCAACCGCGACAGCGTATTCGAAACCCCGGAAGCGCAGGAGCTTCTGTGGGTGTTGCAGGCGGTGCTGACGCCGGAGCGGGAAAATACCCTGCGCAGCGCGCTGGCGACGGCGATGTTTGGCCTGAACGCGCGGGACATTGAACAGCTGAATCAGGATGAGCACGCCTGGGATGCGCTGGTGGAGGAGTTCAGCGACTATCGGCTTATCTGGCAGCGGCGCGGTGTGATGCCGATGATTCGTGCCCTGATGAATGCGCGCTCCCTCGCGGAAAACCTGCTCGCCACTCACGGCGGCGAACGGCGTTTAACCGATATTCTGCACCTTAGCGAGCTGCTACAAGAAGCGGCCACCGGGCTTGAGAGCGAGCACGCGCTGGTACGCTGGCTGAACCAGCAAATTGCTGAGCCGGACACCAACGCTTCCAGCCAGCAAATGCGTCTGGAGAGCGACAAACACCTGGTGCAGATTGTCACCATTCACAAGTCGAAAGGGCTGGAATATCCGCTGGTCTGGCTGCCGTTTATCGCCCGTTTCCGTAAAGAGAAGCAGGCGTTCTATCACGATCGGGAATCCTTCGCGGCGGTGCTGGATCTTAACGAAAGCGATGAAAGCCTGGAGTTGGCGGAGGCCGAGCGTCTGGCAGAAGACCTGCGCCTGCTGTATGTCGCCCTAACCCGTGCCGTGTGGCACTGTAGCCTGGGGCTGGCGCCGCTCACCGCGCGGCGCAGCGATAAACCGACCGATACCGAACTCCATCACAGTGCGCCGGGAAGGCTGATGCAAAAAGGCGAGGTACTCGACGCCGCGGGTCTGGAAGCCTGTCTGCGTGCGCTCTGCGATGAACACATTGCGCTGACGCTGGCGACAGCGCCCGACAACGCGCGTTGGCAGGCCACTCAGGCACAAATGCCTGAACTGGCGGCGCGTCAGGTGCTGCGTCGCGTCGTGGACGACTGGCGAGTTACCAGCTATTCCGGCCTGCAACAACGCGGCCACAGCGTGGCGCAGGATCTGCTGCCGCGTCTGGATATTGACGCCGCCGGCGCACAGGAAACGCTGCCGGAACCGACGCTGACGCCGCATAATTTCCCGCGCGGCGCATCGCCGGGGACTTTCCTGCACAGTCTGTTTGAAGACCTCGACTTTACCCAGCCAGTGTCATCCGAGTGGATGCTGGAAAAGCTGCAGAGCAACGGCTTTGGCGAAGAATGGGAGCCGGTGCTGACGGCGTGGATTTCACAAGTGCTAGCTGCGCCGCTGGCGGATACCGGCATTGCGCTTAATCAGTTGAGCGCACAGCAAAAACAGGTGGAAATGGAGTTTTATTTGCCCATCAACCGGCCGCTCGACCCGCTGGCGCTGGATGCCTTAACCCGCCGCTATGACCCGCTTTCGGCAGGCTGCCCTACGCTCGATTTCCGCCAGGTACGCGGCATGCTGAAAGGCTTTATCGACCTGGTGTTCCGCCACGATGGGCGCTACTACCTGCTCGACTACAAGTCCAACTGGCTGGGAGAGAACGGTGAGGCCTACACCCAACAGGCGATGGCCGAAGCGATGCAGTCGCACCGCTACGACTTGCAGTATCAGCTCTATAGCCTGGCGCTACACCGCTATCTGCGCCATCGCATTGCCGATTATGACTATCAACGCCACTTCGGCGGAGTGATTTACCTGTTCCTGCGCGGCGTTGACCGCGACGCGGGGCAGCAAGGGATATTCACTACCCGGCCAGACCCCGCGCTCATTGCGGCCATGGATGCACTGTTTGCCGGAGAAGGCGAGGAGATGGACGCATGAGTCTCGAACAACGTTTGCTGGATGCCGTTGAGCAGCGTCTGCTGCGCCCGCTGGACGTACAGTTTGCGCTGATGGTCGCGCACGACGAGCACCCGGCGGTGATGCTGGCGGCGGCGATGCTCAGCCGCGATACCGGCGAAGGGCACGTGTGCCTGCCTCTGTCGCACCTGAGTGCGACGATGCAGGCGAAAGGGCGCGCGCGTGAATTCTGGCAGCAACTGTTCACCGATGCCGACGCGCCAGAAGACTGGGCTGAGCTGTTGCTGGCGTCTAAGGCCGTGAGTGCCGGTGAACGCCCGTCGCCGCTGATACTGAGCCGTGACCGGCTGTACCTCAACCGCATGTGGCATAACGAGCTGACGGTGGCGCGCTTCTTTAGCGACACCCAGGTTCCGCTGGCGGTAGACGAGGCGCAGCTCCAGCAGACACTGAGCGCGCTGTTCCCCACCAGTGACAACGTCGACTGGCAGAAAGTCGCTGCCGCCGTTGCGCTGACGCGGCGTATTTCGGTGATCTCCGGCGGCCCTGGCACCGGGAAAACCACCACCGTCGCCAAACTGCTGGCGGCGCTGGTACAGATGGCGAATGCCGAAAAACTCCGTATTCGCCTGGCGGCCCCGACGGGTAAAGCGGCTGCGCGCCTTACCGAATCTTTGGGCGCGGCGCTGCGTAAACTGACGCTAAGCGACGCGCATAAAGCGATGCTGCCGACCGAGGCCAGCACGCTGCACCGCCTACTGGGCGCGCAACCCGGCAGCCAGAAAATGCGCTACCACGCGGGCAACCCGCTGCACCTTGATGTGCTGGTGGTCGACGAAGCCTCAATGATCGACCTGCCGATGATGGCGCGGCTGATTGACGCGCTGCCGCCGCACGGGCGAATCATCTTCCTCGGCGACCGCGATCAGCTGGCGTCGGTTGAGGCGGGCGCGGTACTGGGGGATATCTGTAGCTGGGTGAACGCTGGCTATACGCCTGAACGCGCGGCGCAGCTAAGCCGCCTGGTAGGGAGCGACCTCCCGGCGGGTGAAGGCCAAACGGCGGGGGCGCTGCGCGACAGCCTCTGCCTGCTGCGCACCAGCTACCGTTTTGGCAGCGACTCGGGGATTGGGCAACTGGCGGGTGCGGTAAACCGGGGCGATAAAAAGGCCGTTGGCGAGGTCTTCGCCCGCGGCTTTAGCGATATCGAACTTAAACCGCTGCGCGCGACGGATGATTATGCCGCCATGCTCGACGATGCGCGGATGGGCTACGGTCATTATTTACAGCTTTTACGCGAGCAGGCCGAGCCCGCGGAGGTGCTGGCGGCGTTCGGTGAATATCAACTGTTGTGCGCGCTGCGGGAAGGGCCGTGGGGCGTCGGCGGGCTGAATACGCAGTTCGAACAGCTGTTGGCGCGTCATCGCCTGATTCAGCCGCAGCGCCACTCGCGCTGGTATGAAGGTCGCCCGGTGATGATTAGCCGTAACGACAGCGCGCTGGGGCTGTTTAACGGTGATATCGGCGTGGCGTTAGAGCGTGGGCAGGGGATGCGTGTCTGGTTCCCGATGCCGGACGGGACCATTAAATCGGTGCAGCCAAGCCGTCTGCCGGATCACGATACCGCCTGGGCGATGACGGTGCATAAATCGCAGGGTTCCGAGTTTACTCACGCCGCACTGGTACTGCCGACGCAGCTGGTGCCGGTGGTGAGCCGTGAGCTGGTCTACACCGCGATTACTCGCGCGAAGTCACGCCTGTCTATGTATGCCGATGAAAATCTGCTGGCCGCGGCGATTGCTACGCGTACAGAACGGCGCAGCGGGTTGTCGGCGATATTTGCGGAGATGGCATAGCGGTAAGCGTGGGCACAAAATGCTCCCTCTCCCTTTGAAGGGAGAGGGCCGGGGTGAGGGTTGGGGGCTCCGTGCAGGCATTCCCCTCACCCTAACCCTCTCCCCAAAGGGGCGAGGGGACCGCTCGGCGCAGCTAGACTAAATCCGCCATCAGCACCTTCGAACGACGCTGATAGTTATAAAGCTGCTTCTTACTCTCCGGCAGCAACTCGACATCAACCGGTTTAAACCCACGCTCCTGGAACCAGTGAATACTGCGGGTGGTCAGCACGAACAGATGATTCAGCCCCATTTGCTTCGCCTGCGCGGTAATGCGTTCAAGGAGCACTTCGCCGCGCGAGGAACTGCGATAGTCGGGATGCACCGCCACACAGGCCATTTCGCCAATTTTCTCTTCCGGGAACGGGTAGAGTGCGGCACAGGCGATGGTGGTGTTATCGCGTTGAATAATCGTGAACTTGTCGATCTCCATCTCCAGTTGCTCGCGTGAGCGACGCACCAGAATCCCTTGCTGCTCCAGCGGCGCAATCAGGTCGAGGATACCGCCGATATCGTTAATGGTGGCGCGGCGGATCTGCTCGGCGCTCTCCATCACAATTTGCGTACCGATACCGTCGCGTGAGAACAATTCCTGCAACAGCGCGCCGTCTTCCTGATAGCTGATCAGGTGGCTGCGACGCACGCCGCTGCGGCAGGCTTTCACCGCGCCGCGCAGGAAGCGCGCGGTACCGGAGAGGTAGTCGCCTTCCTGCTCCAGCTCTTCGATGCGCGCCTGCGCTTCGTTCGGGAACAGCTCAGGAACGATTTCACCGGCTTCGTTGTAAACGCCCTGCGACGAGCAGAAGCCAATCATCTTCTCGGCCTTCAGCTTAATCGCCAACTGAGTGGCAATTTCTTCCGAAGTCAGGTTAAAACTTTCGCCGGTGACGGAGACGGCAACCGGCCCCATCAGCACAATGGCGCCGCTGTCGAGCTGGCGGTGGATCGCCTCTTCATCAATACGACGAATACGCCCGCTGTGACAGTAGTCGATACCGTCATCCACGCCCAGCGGCTGGGCGATGATAAAGTTACCGCTGACCACATTGATGTGTGCGCCCTGTAGCGGCGTATTGTTCAGGCTCATCGACAGACGCGCGGTGATATCCAGCTGCAGTTGGCCCGCTGCCTGCTTAACCAGTTCAAGGGTTTTGCTATCGGTGACACGAATGTGTTTATGATAGGTTGGCTGATGCTGATGTTCGGCCAGATTGGCGTCGATTTGCGGACGCGCGCCGTAGACCAGCACCAGGCGGATGCCCAGGCTGTGCAGCAGCCCTATATCATTGACAATGCTTGAAAAGTTCTCATGCTCAATGGCTTCGCCGCCAAGCATGATGACAAACGTCTTGCCCCGATGAGCGTTAATATAGGGGACTGAATGACGAAACCCCTCGACCAGTTCGGTTCTACGTTCCTTCACCACGGCACAACCCTCAATGCATGATTATTCGTAATAAGTGTATTTTTATTCTGTTTTTGCGCTAAACGCAAGCCGGAATTTGCCTAAACATGGGAAAAATCTCCGCCAAATTTCGCTTAACCAACGAATGTTTACCCTTTTATAGATGACAGTTTATTCGCCTTTGGTTAAAGTTTTCGGTCAATCATATTTTGCTTAATTTGAAATCGTCTTTTTTTGCCTGGGATAGAGCATGTCAGGAAGTCAGTCTTTGAGTCGTCGCCGCCTGTTAAAAGGGGCGGGCGCCATGTGGTTGCTAAGTGTCAGTCAGGTTGGTTTCGCTGCCGTCAGTCAGGTGGTGGCCGTCCGCATCTGGCCTGCGTCCAGCTACACGCGCGTTACGGTGGAGTCCAACCGCGTGCTCAAGTATCGGCAGTTTGCGTTGAGCAATCCCGACCGCCTGGTGGTTGATCTTGAAGGGGTGAACCTCAACTCGGTGCTGAAAGGGATGGCGGCGCAGATTCGCGGCGACGATCCGTTCATTAAATCCGCGCGTGTCGGCCAGTTCGACCCGCAGACCGTGCGCATGGTGTTTGAGCTGAAGCAGGACGTCAAACCGCAGCTGTTTGCCCTCGCGCCGGTTGCCAACTTTAAAGAACGTCTGGTGATGGATCTCTACCCCGCTAACGCGAACGATGTGCAGGATCCGCTGCTGGCGCTGCTGGAAGAGTACAACAAAGACGGCCTCGAAAAGCAGGTGCCGCCGGCGCAGAGCGGGCCGCAGCCGGGGAAAGCTGGTCGCGATCGGCCAATTGTCATTATGCTTGACCCCGGACACGGCGGTGAAGACTCCGGGGCGGTGGGGCTGTATAAGACGCGGGAAAAAGACGTGGTGCTGCAAATTGCCCGTCGCCTGCGCGCGCTGATTGAGAAAGAAGGCAACATGAAAGCCTACATGACGCGCAACGAAGATATCTTTATTCCGCTGAAGGTGCGGGTGGCCAAAGCCCAGAAACAGCGCGCCGACCTGTTTGTTTCTATTCACGCGGATGCCTTTACCAGCCGTCAGCCGAGCGGCTCATCGGTGTTTGCGCTTTCCACCAAGGGAGCCACCAGTACGGCGGCGAAATACCTCGCGCAGACCCAGAACGCCTCGGACTTGATCGGTGGCGTCAGCAAAAGTGGCGACCGCTACGTCGACCACACCATGTTCGATATGGTGCAATCGCTGACCATCGCCGACAGCCTGAAGTTTGGGAAAGCGGTGCTCAAGAAGATGGGGCAGATTAACAACCTGCATAAAAATCAGGTTGAGCAGGCCGGATTCGCGGTGCTGAAAGCGCCGGATATTCCGTCGATCCTCGTCGAAACGGCGTTTATCAGTAACGTTGAAGAAGAACGTAAGCTGAAAACCGCGAAGTTCCAGCAGGAAGTGGCCGAGTCGATCCTCGCTGGCATTAAGGCCTACTTCGCCGACGGCGCAACGCTGGCGCGGCGCGGGTAACCGGGCGTGTCGCGTCTGAAAAGCGCCCACGGCGGCAATATCCGCGAAGCGGCGGCGCTGATGGGAGTTTCCGCCGACCAACTGCTGGATTTCAGCGCCAACATTAACCCGCTGGGTATGCCTGAAAGCTTAAAACGCGCGATTGTCGCCCAGCTCAGCTGCGCCGAACGTTACCCTGACGTCGAGTATCAGCAGCTGCATCAGGCGCTGGCGGCGCACCATAACGTTCCGCCGACATGGATTCTGGCGGGCAACGGCGAAACCGAATCCATCTTTACGCTCGTCCAGGGGCTGCGCCCACGCCGGGCGATGGTGGTTGCGCCCGGGTTTGCCGAATATCGTCGGGCGCTGGAAACCGTTGATTGCGCCATCGAGACCTTTTTCCTGCGTGAAGAGGACGACTGGCAGCTGACTGAACGTATTCTTCCGGCGCTGACCGCCGGGCTGGACTGCCTGTTTCTTTGCACGCCAAATAACCCTACCGGCCTGCTGCCGGATGGCGCGCTGCTGACGGCAATCGCCGAACGCTGTCGCGCGCTGGGAATCGCGCTGGTCCTCGACGAAGCCTTTCTCGATTTTATTCCCGATGAAGCGGGCTTTATCCCACGGCTGGCGCAGTATCCGCACGTCTGGGTGCTGCGATCGCTCACCAAATTCTATGCCATTCCCGGCCTTCGGCTGGGCTATTTGCTGAATAGCGATGAACGAGCGGTAGCCAGGCTGCGTCAGCGGCAGATGCCGTGGTCAATCAACGCTTTTGCCGCGCTGGCCGGAGAGGTGGTGCTCAACGATCATGATTATCAACAGGCGACGTTTCGCTGGTTAGCTGATGAAGGCACGCGCTTTTACCGGGCTCTGGGTGAGATTGAGGGGCTGAAGGTGTATCCGGGGCGGGCGAACTACCTTTTCCTGCGCTGCGAGCGAGCGGAGGTTAATCTGCAGTATGCGCTGCTGGAAAAACAGATTCTGATTCGCAGCTGCGCCAACTATCCGGGGCTGGACGGGCGCTACTTCCGCGTGGCGATTCGCAGTCGCCAAGAAAACCAGCGGTTATTGACGGCGCTGCGTCAGGCGCTGGCCTGAACCCCGCCATTCACTGACGCGAGCAGATGCCGCTGCGGCCAGTGCGCCGCCAGGTCGCGCTGTGCCAGTGCCCAGTGCAGATAATCCACATCATGATAGCGACGGTCGAGCATCAGCCCGACCACGCTGCCGCTGTGCGCCACCGTCAGGCCGTACAGGCCACACCGCTCGACAAGTGAAAGCAGCGCCGTAAAACCCGGCTTTGGCAGCAGAGTCTGGCTCGCGACAGCGCTGAGCGTCGCCGCTTCGCCGAGCAGGCTGGGGTTGCAGCCTGTGCAGGCGGTTTGTACCTTATCCCATGCCTGTTGCAGCACCCCGGCGTTGGCCTCCAGCGCCGTGCGTCGCGGCAGGCGGTGATAGTCGGCGGTGCGAAGCTGAACCGGGCTCTCCAGCACCAGCAGGTCAAAATGAGGGGCGGGGGCGCAGGCAATCTGGGTTTGGGCATGGTGGTGGTCGAAAAGCGTCAGCGCATGAAACAGGGTGCTGTCCGTCGGCTCCAGCGAGACGCACAGCGCCGCCAGTTCAGATTCACTGAGTGAATGTCCCAAATGATGCGCAGTGGCAACGGCAGTGGCGGCAATATCAGCGGTGCTGCTGGCCATCCCTTTCGCCACGGGAATGGTCGAGTCAATCTCAATGCGCAGCGTCTGGCTCAGCGTTAGCGGATAGCCCCAGCGCGCCAGCAGCGTATTGACCATCGCCCGCGCCAGCGGTCGCTCATTGACGAGCGGCACGCCCTCGCGCACTTCCACGGTGCTATACCAGTCTATCGGGCAGGAGACGAGCTTTTCGCTGCCGAGAATCCAGCCCTGAATCAGTTCCCCACCGGAGGCGGGACAGCGCGCCACGCTCATGATTTTCCTTGCCTTGCCAAACGAAATATAACTACCGCAAATAAATATGCCGGTATTGTCATAGCGCAACGAAATCCTTCTTTCGCGGCGCTAGAGTAACCTGCTTTTTATTTTATGCGGGCCGAGGTGCCGGCATAAATCTGCAACCAACAGGTTTGACATAGTATGTGCCAGGGAAGAGGGTGTAAATCCCTCGCAGCCCCCGCTGCTGTGATGCTGACGACCCCGTGAAGACCACTGATCCTGAGGATCGGGAAGGACGGGTAAGGATGACGCTAAGCCAGAAGACCTGCCTGTTGGCCATTCACAACAACTTCGGTGGGAAGTGGGTTGCTTTGAGTCGCACAGTCTTCGGACTGGGCGTGCGCACGGCTATACCCGAGAACCACCCTGAATAGGGTCAGGGTATGGCAGCCAGACAGCACGCATTTATCCTCGCAGGCACCGGCAGCGGCTGTGGTAAAACCACGGTGACGCTCGGCCTGCTGAGGCTGCTTCAGCAGCGCGGTCTGCGCGTTCAGCCCTATAAAGTCGGCCCGGACTACCTCGATACCGGCTGGCACACCGCACTGTGTGGCGTCGCGTCCCGCAATCTCGACGGCTTTATGCTGCCCCCTTCTACGCTCAATGCGCTGTTCGGCGAACAGATGCAGCAGGCCGATATTGCCGTTATTGAAGGCGTGATGGGCCTCTATGATGGTTACGGTACCGACCCCAACTATTGCAGCAGCGCGGCGATGGCTAAACAGCTGGGCTGCCCGGTCATTCTGCTGGTGGACGGTAAAGCGGTCTCCACCTCCATTGCCGCCACGGTGATGGGGTTTCAGCACTTCGACCCGAGCCTGAATATCGCGGGCGTCATCGTTAACCGCGTCAACAGCGATAGCCACTTCCAACTGCTGAAAAACGCCATTGAGCGTTACTGCGACCTGCCGGTGCTCGGCTACGTGCCGCGCGCGGAAGGGGTATCACTGCCGGAACGTCACCTTGGTCTGGTCACCGCCCGAGAATCGCTCATCGATGCGCAGCCGTGGCAGGATTTCGCCG
This sequence comes from Kluyvera sp., assembly GCF_965301105.1. Taxonomy (NCBI): domain Bacteria; kingdom Pseudomonadati; phylum Pseudomonadota; class Gammaproteobacteria; order Enterobacterales; family Enterobacteriaceae; genus Kluyvera; species Kluyvera sp. The sequence continues at coordinate 13,613 of NZ_CBDKZX010000041.1, read as the reverse complement.
CGACGCTGGAACGGACGCTGGATGTCGATCGTCTGCTGGAGCTGAGCGCGTTGAACACGTTACCGCCGGGCGAGTGGCCGCCGATGCCGGCCAGCGGCGAGGGGCTTACCCTCGCGGTCGCGGATGATGAAGCGTTCAATTTCTACTACCCGGATAATCTTGCGCTGCTGGAACGCGCGGACGTAACCCTTGTCCGCTTTAGCCCATTGCATGATGCGGTACTTCCCGACTGCCAGATGATCTGGCTCGGCGGCGGCTACCCGGAACTGCATGCCCGAGCGCTTGCCGCCAACGCGCCGATGCTGGCCCAGCTGAGGGCGGCGCATGAGCGCGGCGTGGCGATTTACGCCGAATGCGGCGGCCTGATGTATCTCGGAAGTACGCTGGAAGATGCGCAGGGCGAGGTCTACGCCATGGCAAACATTCTCCCCGGTGACAGCAAAATGGGTAAACGTCTCACCCGCTTTGGTTACTGTGAAGCTCAAGTTGAGCAGCAAACGCTGCTTGCCGCGCCCGGCGAAGTGCTGCGTGGTCACGAGTTCCACTACTCTGATTTCACCGCCCGACTCCCGGCGGCGATGGCGTGTCGGAAAACTCGTGATGGCGTCGTGCTTCAGCGATGGCAGGGGGGCTGGCAGCTTGGCAACACGTTTGCCAGCTATCTCCACGTTCACTTTGCCCAGCGCCCCGACATGCTGAACCACTGGTTCGCCGCCGCAAGGAGCGTTCTATGACGCTGCTCGCCTGGTGCTGTGCATGGCTGCTCGACTTTCTTATCGGCGATCCGCAGAGCTGGCCGCATCCCGTGCGCTGGATAGGCAACCTGATTCATTTCGTTCAGCGCGTTGTGCGCCGTATTTGTCGCAGCGATCGCGCCCTGCGTATCGGCGGCGGCGTGATGTGTCTGGCGGTGGTAGGGCTGACCTACGGCATCGCCTGGGGCGTGCTGCACCTGGCGACGTTGATTCACCCGTGGCTGGGCTGGGGCGTTGAGGTCTGGATGATTTTCACCGTGCTGGCCGGACGCTGCCTGGCCCGCTCTGCGCAGGATGTTGAGCGCCCGCTACGCGCGGGCGACCTGGCCGAGAGCCGAATTAAACTCTCATGGATTGTCGGCCGTGATACTTCACAGCTCCAGCCGGAGCAGATTAACCGTGCGGTGGTGGAGACGGTGGCGGAAAACACCGTTGATGGCATTATCGCGCCGCTCTTCTTCCTGCTGCTCGGCGGCGCGCCGCTGGCCATGGCCTACAAAGCCGTCAACACCCTCGATTCGATGGTGGGTTACAAACATGAAAAGTACCGCGCTATCGGCATGGTCAGCGCCCGGCTGGATGATGTCGCCAATTTTATTCCCGCTCGCTTGAGCTGGCTGCTGATAAGCGTAGCCGCATTTCTTTGCCGTTTTGACGGCCCGCGCGCGCTGCGCATCGGCTGGCGTGACCGTTACAACCACAGCAGCCCGAACTGCGCGTGGTCAGAGGCCGCCGTCGCCGGGGCGCTGGGCGTGCGTCTCGGCGGCCCGAACGACTATTTTGGTCAGCGCGTGGAGAAGCCGTGGATCGGCGATGCCCGACGCGCTATCGCCATCGATGACATTTCCCGAACGATACGACTGATGTGGGTGGCCTCCACGCTGGCCCTGCTGCTGTTTATGGCGGTCAGGTACGGATTGATGGGCGCGGCCTGAGGAGAACAACATGAACTATATCCAGCAACCGCAAGCGATTGAGCGCAAGAGCTTCGAAATCATCAGCGACATTATCGCGCAAACCCGCCCGGCGTATCGTTTCGAAAGCCCGCTGCACGAGGCGATTATCAAACGGGTGATCCACACCACCGCCGATTTTGAGTGGCTGGATATTCTGTGGTTCGCGCCCGATGCCTTAACCCGGCTGAGTGCAGCGCTCAGCCACCCATGCACGCTGTACACCGATACCACCATGGCGCTCTCCGGCATCAATAAAAATCTGCTGGCAACCTTCGGCGGCGAGTGCCGCTGTTACATCAGCGACCCGCGCGTGGTGCGCGAAGCCAAAGCGCAGGGCATTACCCGCTCGATGGCGGCGGTGGATATTGCCGCCAAAGAAGAAGGTGACAAAGTGTTCGTCTTTGGCAATGCGCCCACCGCGCTGTTCCGCCTGATGGAGCATGAAGATCTGGACGTCAGCGGGGTGATTGGCGTGCCGGTCGGGTTTGTCGGCGCGGCGGAATCGAAAGAGGCGCTGAGCAAAAGCAGCCTGCCGGGCATCGCCGCGCTGGGGCGCAAAGGCGGAAGCAACGTCGCGGCGGCGATCGTTAACGCCATTCTCTACCATCTGCAGGCCGCGCAATGAACGACGCTGCCTTCGACGCCCCGGTCTGGCATAACGGCAAGGCGCTGCGCAAGGGCTACACCACCGGTTCGTGCGCCACGGCGGCGGCGAAGGTTGCCGCGCTAATGGTGATGCGTCAGCACCTGATTCACCAGGTGTCGATCGTCACGCCGTCGGGCGTCACGCTGAACCTGAACGTAGAGTCGCCGCACGTGGAAGGTCAGCAGGGGATTGCCGCCATTCGCAAGGACGGCGGCGATGACATTGATGCTACTCATGGGATGCTGATTTTCGCCCGCGTGACCCTTAACGACAGCGGCGAGATTATCCTGCGCGGTGGTGAAGGGGTTGGCACGGTGACCCGCAAAGGCATTGGTTTGCCCATTGGCAGCGCGGCGATTAACCGCACCCCGCGCCACACTATCGAAACCGCCGTCCGTGAGGCCATCGGCCCGGCGCGCGGCGCTGAGGTGGAAATTTTTGCCCCGGAAGGCGAGGAGCGGGCGAAGAAAACCTATAACTCGCGGCTGGGTATTCTGGGCGGGATCTCGATTATCGGCACCACCGGCATCGTGACGCCGATGTCGGAAGAGAGCTGGAAGCGCTCGCTGGCGCTGGAGCTGGAAATGAAGCGCGCCGCCGGGTTGGAGCTGGTGGTGCTGGTACCGGGCAACCACGGCGAACGCTTCGTGCGCGAGCAAATGGGCATTGACCCGCAGGTGGTGGTCACCATGAGCAACTTCGTCGGCTACATGATTGAAGAGTCGGTGCGCCTTGGCTTCCGCCAGATTGTGCTGATTGGTCACCCCGGCAAGCTGGTCAAAATCGCCGCCGGGATTTTCCACACCCACAGCCATATCGCCGATGGGCGCATGGAGACGCTGGTGGCGCATCTGGCGCTGCTCGGCGCGCCGCTTGAACTGCTTACCCTGGTGAGTGAGTGCGACACCACCGAAGCGGCGATGGAGCATATCGAGGCCTATGGCTTCCTGTCTCTCTACAACCACCTTGCCGGGCGTATCTGTCAGCGCGTGCTGCAACGTCTGCGCTTTACGCAAAATCCCCCCATCTGCGACGCCATTATGTTCTCGTTTGATAACCAGCTCCTCGGTAGCAACCGTCCGGTCGGCGATATCGTGAGGGACATGCAATGTTAACCGTTGTGGGGATGGGGCCGGCGGGCATGCAGTTGATGACGCCGCTGGCGCAAGCAGCCGTTGCGCGCGCTGACGCGCTGGTCGGCGGCACGCGGCACCTGGCGCAGTTCCCGGACTTTACCGGCGAGCGCTGCCCGCTGGGTGCCAATATTGCGCAGGTACTGACATGGATTAGCCAACGTGCGACACAGAACGTGGTAGTGCTGGCCTCCGGCGACCCGCTGTTTTACGGCATCGGCACGCGGCTGATTGCTCACTTCGGCCGTGAAAACGTGCAGGTGGTCCCCGGCGTCAGCGCGGTGCAGTACCTGTGCGCGCGGGCGGGCATTGATATGAACGACATGTGGCTAACCAGCAGCCACGGGCGCGACGTGTGCTTCGACACGCTCGCCGCGCATCGCAAGGTGGCGATGGTCACCGATAAACGCTGCGGGCCGAAAGAGATTGCCGCCGCGCTGGTTGCTCGCGGTAAGGGCCATCGTTGGATGGTGATTGGTGAAAATCTGGCGCTGGACAACGAGCGCATTCACTGGCTGCCGGTGAGCGCAGTCCACAACGACTATGAGATGAACACGGTGGTGATCCTCGATGAAAGATGAGCTGTTTCTGCGCGGCGAAAAGGTGCCGATGACCAAGGAAGCGGTGCGGGCGCTGGCGCTCTCAAAGCTGGAGCTGCACTGGGCCAGCCACCTGATTGATATCGGCGCGGGGACCGGCAGCGTGTCGATTGAAGCCGCGCTGCAAAATCCGACGCTGGCGGTCACGGCGATTGAACGCAACCCGGCGGCGCTGCGTTTGCTGGCGGAAAACTGCCAGCGCTTTGCCTGCGGGAACGTGTCGATTATTGCCGCTGAAGCCCCTGACGTCAGCGTCGAACGCGCCGACGCGATCTTTATGGGCGGCAGCGGCGGTCACCTTACCGCGCTGATTGACTGGTCGCTGCGCCATCTGCGCCCCGGTGGGCGGCTGGTGATGACCTTTATTTTGCAGGAAAACCTGCATTGCGCCCTCGAACACCTCCAGCTGGCGGGCGTGACGGCGGTGGACTGCCAGCAGCTGAACGTCTCGGCGCTTACCGCGCTGGGCAGCGGCCACTATTTCAAACCGCATAACCCCGTTTTTGTGATTGCCTGTCAGAAGGAAGAAATCCATGAGTGATGCCTTTGATTCACGCTGTGTCTGGTTTGTCGGCGCCGGGCCGGGCGACCGCGACCTGATCACCCTGAAGGGCTACCGTTTGTTACAACAGGCGCAGGTGGTGATTTACGCCGGTTCGCTGATTAACCCCGAACTGCTGAGCTACTGCCCGGCTGAGGCCGAGTGTCACGACAGCGCCGAGCTGCACCTTGAGCAAATTCTCGACCTGATGGAAGCGGGCGTGAAGGCCGGAAAAACGGTGGTACGCCTGCAAACCGGCGACGTGTCGCTATACGGTTCGGTGCGTGAGCAGGGCGAAGAGCTGACCCGTCGCGGCATTGCCTGGCAGGTTGTGCCGGGGGTCAGCGCGTTTCTCGGCGCGGCGGCGGAGCTGGGCGTCGAGTACACGGTACCGGAAGTGTCGCAGAGCCTTATCATCACTCGCCTCGAAGGGCGCACCCCGGTGCCGGAGCGCGAACAGCTGGAGTCTTTTGCCCAACATCGCACCTCGATGGCGATTTACCTCTCCGTGCAGCGCATTAACAAAGTCGCCGAGCGGCTGATGGAGGGCGGCTACCCGGCAACCACGCCGGTGGCGGTGATTTACAAAGCTACCTGGCCTGAGAGCCAGACCGTACGCGGCACGCTTTTGGATATCGCCGACAAGGTGCGCGATGCCGATATACGCAAAACCGCGCTGATCCTGGTCGGTGACTTCCTCGGCGAGGAGTACCACTACTCGCGCCTCTACGCTGCAGACTTTAGCCATGAATACCGCAAAGCCTGAGCGCATTGCGCTCTTTTGCCTGACCCCCGGCGGCGTGGTGTTGGCAAAACGGCTGAGCGCCGCGCTGCCGATGGCCTGTTATACCCGCGAAGGGCTGGTGGAACCGGGATTCCTGCCGTTTGACGGCGGCTTCGCGGCGAGCGTCGGGCAGGCGTTTCATCGCGATACGGCGCTGATTTTTATCGGCGCGACCGGGATTGCGGTGCGCACGCTCGCGCCGCTGCTGGTCGATAAATTCCACGACCCGGCGGTGGTGGTGATTGATGAACGCGGTCAGCACGTCATCAGCTTGCTCTCCGGGCATATCGGCGGGGCGAACAACCTCGCCCGGCATCTGGCGGGCATTCTCGGCGTCGACCCGGTTATCACTACCGCCACCGACGTTAACGACGTGGCGGCGCTGGATACGCTGGCCTGCCAGCTTAACGCGCGGATGCACGACTTCCGCACGGCGGTGAAAACCGTTAACCAGATGCTGGTTAGCCAGCAGCGCGTGGGGCTGTGGTGGGACGACATGTTTGCCGATGAGGTCAGCCGCTGCGACCGACGCGGGTTTATTACCGTCAGCGACCTGAACGCGCTGCCTGAGCTGGATGCACTGGTGTGCATCACCCTGCGCGCTGCGCTGCCTGAACTGAAACTCCCACACTGGAAGCTGGTACCACGACGCATTGTGGCAGGCATTGGCTGCCGACGCGGCACGCCTTGCACGCTGCTCGGCGAGTTGTTGCATCGTCAGCTTGCGTGTCAGGAGGTAGACCCGCTGGCGCTGAAGGCTATCGGCAGCATCGCCCTCAAGCAGGACGAGCTGGGGCTGATTCAGCTGGCAAGCGACCTTGACGTGCCATTTGACGTATTCAGCGTGGACGCCCTGCGCGAACACGAACACCGTTTTCCCTCGTCGCGGTTTGTGAAGCAAACGGTCGGCGTCGGCAGCGTTTCCGGCCCGGCGGCGTGGCTGCTGAGCAATGGGCATCTACTCGGTGAGACCCTGCGCGGACAGGGCATCACCATTACTTTGGGAGTAACACACTGATGTTAAGCGTTATTGGAATTGGCCCTGGCTCGCAGGCGATGATGACCATGGAGGCCGTCGACGCGCTGCAGGCGGCGGAAATCGTCGTCGGTTATAAAACTTACACCCATCTGGTGAAGGCTTTTACCGGCGACAAGCAGGTGATCAAAACCGGGATGTGCAAAGAGATTGAACGCTGTCAGGCGGCGATTGAACTGGCGCGGACCGGGCACAACGTGGCGCTAATCAGCAGCGGCGACGCGGGCATCTACGGCATGGCGGGGCTGGTGCTTGAACTGGTCAGTAAACAGAAGCTCGACGTGGAAGTGCGGCTGATTCCGGGGATGACCGCCAGCATTGCCGCCGCCTCGCTGCTGGGCGCGCCGCTGATGCATGACTTCTGCCATATCAGCCTGAGCGACCTGCTGACGCCGTGGCCGGTGATTGAAAAACGCATTATCGCCGCCGGGGAAGCCGACTTTGTTATCTGCTTCTATAACCCGCGCAGCCGGGGCCGCGAAGGGCATCTGGCGCGCGCCTTTGAACTGCTTTCCGCCGTTAAAAGCGCCGACACCCCGGTGGGCGTGGTGAAATCTGCCGGACGTAAAAAGCAGGAAAAATGGCTCACGACCCTCGGCGCGATGGATTTTGAACCGGTGGATATGACCAGCCTGGTCATCGTCGGCAACAAAACCACCTACGTGCAGGACGGGCTGATGATTACCCCGCGAGGCTACGTGCTGTGAGTTTCGGGGAGGTTCTTGTGGTGGGCGGCACCAGCGATGCGCGGGCGATTTGCCAGCTATTGGATGCGGCAAATGTGCAATACACCGTCTCGGTCGCCACGCCTACCGGCGAGGCGTTGGCCGGGAATATTCAGGGACAGGTGCGCTGCGGGCGGTTGGATTGTGCGGAGATGGTGGCCTGGCTTCAGGCGCACGGTACCCGCTGGGTGATCGATGCCTCGCACCCGTATGCCGAAGCCGTCAGCCGTAACGTACTCGACGCCTGCTCACAGGCGGGCGTTTTGCTGAGCCGCTATCAGCGCCCGGATCAGCTTGATGCGCTAGCGCATCCGCTGCTGCATTACGTCGCCAGCATCGAGGAGGCCTGCGCGCTGATACGCCCGTTGGGCCAGCGCGTGCTGCTGACCACCGGCAGCAAGGACCTGGCGCAGTGGCGCGCGGGGCTGCCGGAAAAAACGCTGCTTGCCCGCGTGTTGCCAGTCCCTGAGGTGGTACAGCAGTGCGCCAGCCTGGGCTTCGGCGTCGGCGACATTTTCGCGATCTGCGCACCGTTCAGCGCTGAGTTTAACGCCGCGTTTTACCGACACTGCCGCGCCGACGTGGTGGTCACCAAAGCCTCCGGCGCAGAAGGCGGCTATCAGGAAAAGGTGCAGCCGTGCCTTGATGCCGGCATTCCCTGCGTGGTCATTACCCGCCCGATGCCGCTGGTCGGCGGCGATGAGCTACTCGACAGTTTACCGGCCTTTGCCGAGCGCCTGGCGCGCTGGCAGGCTTCGGCATAAGGAATTCAACATGAAAAAAGCCCTATTGGTGGTGAGTTTTGGTACCAGCTACCACGACACCTGCGAGAAAAATATTGTCGCCTGCGAACAGGCGCTGGCGGCCAGCTGCCCGGACCGCGAACTGTTTCGCGCCTTTACCTCCGGGATGATTATCCGCAAGCTCAAACAGCGTGATGGGATTGACACCGACACGCCGCTGGAAGCGCTGCAAAAGCTCGCCGAACTGGGCTATGACGATGTGGCCGTCCAGTCGCTGCATATTATCAACGGCGACGAATATGAAAAAATCGCCCGCGAAGTGCAGAGCCAGCGTCCACGGTTTAAACGTCTGACGCTGGGCACGCCGTTGCTGAGCAGCCACAACGACTACCAACGTTTAATGCAGGCGCTGGAACATCAGATGCCAGCGCTCAACGCCAACGAAAAGGTGGTGTTTATGGGCCACGGCGCCAGCCACCACGCTTTTGCCGCTTACGCCTGTCTCGACCATATGATGACCGCCCAGCGTTTCCCGGCGCGGGTTGGCGCGGTGGAGAGTTACCCGGAAGTGGAGGTGTTGATCGACAGCATGAGCAAAGAGGGCGTACGTGCCGTGCACCTGATGCCGCTGATGCTGGTGGCGGGCGATCATGCGATTAACGACATGGCCTCTGACGAAGACGATTCGTGGAAAACACGGTTTAATGCCGCCGGTATTCCCGCCACGCCGTGGCTGCGCGGACTGGGGGAAAACCCGGTGGTACGGGCGATGTTTGTTGAGCATCTAAAGCAGTCTCTGGAGGCGGCATGAGCGGCAAACTGTATGCCCTGAGCACCGGGCCGGGTGCATCTGACCTGATCACCGTACGCGCGGCGCGCATTCTGGGCTCGCTGGATATTCTCTATGCCCCGGCAGGGCGCAAAGGCGGTGACAGCCTGGCGCTCTCTATCGTGCGTGAATACCTCGGCGAGCAGACGGAAGTGCGCTGCTGTCACTTCCCGATGAGCGCCGACAGCGCCGAAAAAGAGGCGGTGTGGGATGACGTGTCGGCGGCGCTGGTGCGTGAAGTGGAGGCCGGAAAAAACGTCGGCTTCATTACCCTTGGCGATGCGATGCTGTTCAGCACCTGGGTCTTTTTACTCCAGCGCATCGGACACCCGGCGTGGCTGGAGATTGTGCCCGGCGTGACCTCGTTTGCCGCTATTGCCGCTGGTGCGCAAATGCCGCTGGCGATGGAGCAGCAGTCGCTGGCGGTGGTTGCCTGCACCGCGCCGGAAGAAGAGATTGAGCGCGCGCTAGCGCAGCACGACAGCCTGGTGCTGATGAAGGTCTACGGGCGTTTCCCGCGGATCAAAGCGCTGCTGGCGAAAGCCGGGTTGCTGAACCACGCGCTGCTGATGGCCGAAGCGACGCTGCCCGCCGAGCAGTGCTGGCGCAATTTGGCCGAGGTTCATGACGATCAGCCGCTGCCCTATTTCTCGACCATCCTGGTGAACAAGCAGTGGGAGGCGAAACGATGAAAGCGGATCAACAATTGAAAAAACTGTCGTTGAGCGGTCTGGCAGCGGCGCTGTTGCTGCTGGTGGTGCCGGAGCAGGCGTTCGCCATGCACATTATGGAAGGCTTTCTGCCGCCAATGTGGGCGCTGGCCTGGTGGCTGCTGTTCTTGCCGTGCCTGTGGTACGGGCTGGTGCGCCTGCGCCGCATCGTGCAGGACGATAGCAACCAGAAGGTGCTGCTGGCGCTGTGCGGGGCGTTTATCTTTGTACTCTCAGCGTTGAAGATCCCGTCGGTAACCGGGAGCTGCTCACACCCGACAGGCGTCGGGCTGGCGGTGATCCTGTTCGGGCCGGGCGTCGTGGCCATTCTTGGCGCGATCGTGCTGTTGTTCCAGGCGCTATTGCTGGCGCACGGCGGGCTGACAACGCTCGGCGCGAACGGCATGTCGATGGCGGTGATTGGGCCCGTCGTCGGCTATCTGGTATGGAAAATGGCCTGTAAGGCAGGGTTCCGTCGCGATGTATCGGTCTTTCTCTGCGCCATGTTTGCGGATCTGGCCACCTACTTTGTCACCTCGCTACAGCTGGGTGTCGCCTTCCCGGATCCGCAGGCGGGCGCTATCGGATCGAGCCTGAAGTTTATGGCGATCTTCTGTTTGACGCAGATTCCGATCGCCATCGCGGAAGGGCTGTTAACGGTGATGATCTACGACCAACTGACCAAACGGCAGTTGATCCCGGCGCGAGGGCATTAAGATGAAAAAAACGTTGATCCTGTTGGCGCTGGTTATTGCGCTGATGATCCTGCCGTTCTTCATTAACCACGGCGGTGAATACGGCGGCTCCGACGGCGAAGCGGAAAGCCAGATTCAGGCCATCGCACCGCACTATAAGCCGTGGTTCCAGCCGCTGTATGAACCGGCGAGCGGGGAAATTGAGAGCCTGCTGTTCACCCTGCAGGGCTCGCTCGGTGCGGCGGTGATTTTCTATATTCTCGGCTACTACAAAGGGCGTCAGCGTCGTGATGACCGGTCTTGACCGACTGAGTTACCAGAGCCGCTGGCTGCATGTCGCACCGGAGCGCAAGTTCCTGTTCTGGCTGCTGTTGATGGTGCTGGCTTTTAGCCTGCCGCCGCTGGGCCAGGCGCTGCTGATGGCCTGCACCGCCGCCTTTACCTGCTGGCTGCTGCGCATCTCGCTGTGGCGCTGGTGCCGCTGGATGGCGCTGCCGCTGGGATTCCTTGTGGTAGGTGTGCTGACGATTGTCCTTAGCGTCAGCCGCGATCCGCAGACGCTGCTGGCGGGCGTGCCGATTGGTCCATACTGGCTGGGCGTTACCGCACAGGGAATCGCGACCGCCAATGCGACCTTCTGGCGCAGCCTCGCCGCACTCTCAGCCACTTTCTGGCTGGTGCTGAACCTGCCGTTCCCACAGCTGATTGTGCTACTCAAGCGGGCGCGGGTGCCGCGTCTGCTCACCGAGCAGATTCTGCTGACCTGGCGCTTTATCTTTATCCTGATTGACGAAGCCATGGCCATTCACCGGGCACAGACGCTGCGCTTTGGTTATCGCAATGTGCGTCTCGGCTATCGCTCGCTGGCGATGCTGGTGAGCCTGCTGTTTACGCGGGTGCTGATGCGTTATCAGCAGATGAGCACCGCGCTGGATATCAAACTGTATCAGGGTGATTTTCATCTTTAAGGAACGCCATGCTTGCCACCTCTGACCTGGAGTTTCGCTACCAGGATACGCCCATTCTTAAAGGGTTAACGCTGGATTTTTCTCGCCAGGCCGTCACCGGGCTGGTGGGCGCCAACGGGTGCGGGAAATCGACGCTGTTTATGAACCTCAGCGGGCTGCTGCGTCCGCAGCAGGGGGCGGTGCTGTGGCAGGGTAAACCGCTGGACTACAGCAAACGCGGGCTGCTGGCGCTGCGCCAGCAGGTGACCACCGTCTTTCAGGACCCGGACCAGCAGATTTTCTATACCGATATCGACAGCGATATTGCCTTCAGCCTGCGCAATATCGGCGTGGCGGAGACGGAGATTGCGCGGCGTATCGACGATGCGCTCACGCTTGTCGACGCTCAGCAATTTCGCCAACAGCCGATCCAATGCCTTAGCCACGGGCAGAAAAAGCGCGTGGCGATTGCCGGCGCGCTGGTGCTGAACGCGCGCTACCTGCTGCTGGATGAACCGACAGCAGGGCTGGACCCGTCCGGACGCGCGCAGATGATAGACATCATCAAGCGTATCGTCGCGCAGGGCAATCATGTGGTAATTTCCAGCCACGATATTGATTTGATTTATGAAGTCAGCGACGCGGTATATGTACTGCGCCAGGGGGAAGTGCTGGCGCAGGGCGCTCCCGGCGAGGTATTCGCCCAGCGTGAGTTGATGGAACAGGCGGGGTTGAGCCAGCCGTGGCTGGTGAAGCTGCATGCGGAGCTTGGGCTGCCGCTGTGCAAAACCGAGGCGGAGTTTTTCCGCCGAATGCGAGAAAAAGGAACGATATGACCCAGGCCATTATGTTACAAGGCACGGCTTCCGACGTCGGTAAAAGTATGCTGGTGGCGGGGCTATGCCGGATTTTTTATCAGGATGGCCTGCGCACCGCGCCGTTCAAATCGCAGAATATGGCGCTTAATTCCGGGATCACCCCGGACGGCAAAGAGATGGGGCGGGCGCAGATTTTTCAGGCGGAAGCCGCAGGTATTGCCCCGGACGTGCGGATGAACCCCATTCTGCTCAAGCCAACCAGCGACCGCAAAGCACAGATTGTGCTGATGGGAGAAGTGGCGAGCAATATGGACGCCGTCAGCTATCACGACTACAAACCGCGTCTGCGCGAGCAAATCCTCAGCGTCTATCGCAGTCTGGCGAGCGAGTATGACGTGCTGGTGCTGGAAGGGGCGGGTAGCCCGGCGGAGATCAACCTGCGCGACCGCGATATCGTCAATATGGGCATGGCGGAGATGGCGCAGTGCCCGGTGATTCTGGTGGCGGATATCGATCGTGGCGGCGTTTTCGCGGCGATTTACGGCACGCTGGCGCTGCTGCGCGACCACGAACGGGCGCGGGTGAAGGGCGTTGTCATCAATAAGTTTCGCGGCGATGTAGCGCTGTTGCATTCCGGGATTTCGCAAATTGAAGCGCTGACGAACGTGCCGGTATTGGGCGTGATGCCGTGGCTGGAGGTTGAGCTGGAAGATGAGGACGGCGTCGCGTTGCAAAAGGGCAAGTACCGCAGCGCGGGCGAGCGTGATGTGGATATTGCCGTGGTGCAACTGCCGCATATCTCTAACTTTACCGACTTCAACGCGCTGGCCGCCCAGCCGGACGTACGAGTACGCTACGTGCGCCATGCGCAAGAGCTGGCGGGCGCGGACCTGATTATTCTGCCGGGCAGTAAAAACACGTTGGGCGATCTGTTGTGGCTGCAGGATAGCGGGCTGGCGCACGGGATTCTCCAGGCGCAACATCAGCGTGTGCCGGTACTGGGCATTTGCGGTGGCTATCAGATGCTCGGCGATATGCTGATAGATGAAGTGGAATCCGGATTGGGGACGCTGCCGGGATTGGGGCTGCTCAATACCGTCACGCGTTTTGCACCGCAGAAAACCACCACGCGGGCCACGGCAACGCTCAACGCCGCGCTGCCGGGCTGGCTGGCGGCGGTATCCGGTATGGCGCTGCAGGGCTATGAAATTCATATGGGTGAGACGGCGCTGGCGAACAAGGCGCAGCCGTTAATGCAGTTGTGTAAAAACGGCCAGTATCAAGCGGATGGCGCGGTTAGCGCGGACGGACTGGCGTTTGGCACCTATCTGCACGGGCTGTTCGATAGCGACGCCTTTACGCGTGCGCTGGTCAACGGGCTGCGTGAACGCAAAGGATTACCGGCAAGGGACAACGATTTTCACTATGCGGAGTATAAGGCGCAGCAGTTCGATATCCTGGCGGAATCAATGCGTCAGCATATTGATATTGAAAAGATTTATACGATTATGCGCGAGCATAAAGAAGGGTAGGGAAGCGGCGCGCCGTTCGTGAGGATGGCGTACTTTCGCTGGATAACAGGCAAAAAAAAACACCCTGATGGGTGTCATTTTAATTGGTTGCGGGGGCCGGATTTGAACCGACGACCTTCGGGTTATGAGCCCGACGAGCTACCAGGCTGCTCCACCCCGCGTCC
>NZ_CBDKZX010000040.1:0-37299 GCF_965301105.1 Kluyvera sp. | reverse complement strand
CGATAATCGGAATGGAAACTTTCTGCTTAACTGCCCGAATACTGTCGTACTCAGCGTCTCCGTTAAACAAGCAGGCGCGGGTGCGTCCGTGAATAGTCAGAGCCTGAATGCCACAGTCTTCAGCCAGTTGGGCAATTTCTACACAGTTACGGTGCTCAGGAGCCCAGCCAGTGCGAATCTTGAGTGTGACAGGAACGTCCACCGCCTTAACAACCGCGTTCAGGATAGCCTTCACCTGATCCGGATATTGCAGTAGGGCTGAGCCTGCTAGCTTGCGATTCACCTTTTTTGCCGGACAGCCCATATTAATATCAATAATCTGGGCGCCGCTTTCCACATTAATGCGGGCGGCTCCGGCCATCTCTTCAGGATCGCTACCGGCGATTTGCACGGTACGAATACCTGGTTCATCCACGTGCACCATACGTAACCGAGATTTATCGCTCTCCCACACCTGCGGGTTGGAGGACATCATCTCTGATACGGTTAAGCCTGCTCCCATCTCGTAGCACAACGTCCGGAATGGTCTGTCAGTGATGCCAGCCATGGGCGCTGCGATCAGGCGATTTCTGAGCTGGTGGTGTCCGATGCGCATGAGTTAAGAAATGACCATACTGTGACTGCAAGGCGGCGTATATTACGCATTTTTTGCACGAGATGAAAGGCCAAACTTTGAGCAATCCGATGTTGTAGATCAATGAATCTCAGTACTGAAAGCGAATCGACGATAAATTTCCATATTAATCATCAGATTATACAAAAGTGAATGTTTTGTGCGCATTCAGAAAATCATCAAACTTCTCTCGTATTCTTGCGCAACGGCGAGCGCTTGAGCGATAAAATGATGATTTAATGAACAATATTGGTTCGGTAAATGCGATCTGTCTCGCATTTATGAGGGGGATAAAACGTTCGGGGAGGGGAAAATGCGGCCAGCAGGCCGCATTCAGAGACGATTATTTTTTGCGGCCAGTAATGCGGCACCACTCTTCTTTTTCGACGACGGCGTCGAGGTCGAAGAGGTCGGCATACGCTTCACATACGCTTTCCGCCTGGCTGGCCAGGATGCCTGACAGGCCCAGCAGGCCGCCTGTAACCGGCAGCACGCTGATTAACGGCGCGAGTTCACGTAATGGGCCGGCCAGGATGTTGGCGACCACCACGTCGGCTTTCATGGCTTCTGGCTGGTCCTGCGGCAGATACAGCTCCAGGCGTTCGGAAACGCCGTTACGCTGGGCATTGTCGCGGCTGGCCTGAATGGCCTGCGGATCGATATCGATCCCGATGGCTTTCGCAGCACCCAGCTTCAGCGCGGCGATCGCGAGGATCCCGGAACCGCAGCCGAAGTCGATCACCGTCTTGCCGGTCAGATCCAGGCCGTCCAGCCATTGCAGACACAGCGAGGTGGTTGGGTGGGTACCGGTGCCGAAGGCCAGACCCGGGTCGAGCATCACGTTGACCGCGTTCTCATCCGGCACGTCGCGCCAGCTTGGGCAGATCCACAAACGCTCGCCAAAGCGCATCGGGTGGAAGTTGTCCATCCACTCACGCTCCCAGTCTTTATCTTCCAGCTGTTCGATTTTATGCGCAAAGCCCGCGCCCAGCAGAGGATGTTGCTCAAGCAGGGAAATGACCTCTTTCATGTCGGTTTCTGCATCAAACAGGCCGATAACGTCGGTATCGCCCCACAGGCGAGTTTCACCCGGCAACGGCTCGAAGACCGGCGTGTCATGCGTATCCTGGAAGGTGATGGAGACCGAACCGGCTTCCATCAGCGCATCGCTAAGATCTTCGGCATGGGCGCCGGTTGTGTTCAGTTTCAGTTGGATCCACGGCATGGCAAAACTCTTTATTTATCAGTAGAAATTACGGCTGCTTGTGGGGCAGGTTGACCAAAACGGTTCCCGACCACAAACGCCAGCAAACTTAGCAGTAACGAAGGCACAATCGGATGGAAGCCCAGGTACTGAATATTAAACGTCGCCAGTACGGCGTACAGCACGCCACCCACGATCATCCCGCTCAGCGCTCCGGCTGCATTGGCACGCTCCCAATACAGGCCTAACACCAACGGCCACAGGAATACGGCTTCAAGCCCGCCAAAGGCCAGCAGGTTTAACCAGATAATCATCTCAGGCGGGCGCCAGGCGGCCAGCAGCAGCAATGCGCCCAGAATCAGCGTGATTGCTGCCGACATGCGCTTCAAACGACGCTCATTCTGCATCTGTTCCGGGTGCAGATTCAAATAGAGATCTTTGATGATCGTAGCGGAACTTTGCAGCAGTTGGGCATTAATTGTCGACATAATTGCCGCCATCGGCGCCGCCAGGAAAATCCCTGCCGCGAAGGGGGGGAGCACTTTCACCATCAACGTAGGAATGACCAGATCCGGCACCGTGAGGTCCGGAATAACCGCGCGTCCCAGCGCGCCGGCAAGGTGCATACCGAACATCAGGATCGCGACGACGATTGTCCCGATAATAATACCCCGGTGCACCGCCTTACTGTCTTTATAAGAAATGCAGCGCACTGCCGTGTGCGGTAAACCAATTACCCCAAAGCAGACCAGCACCCAGAACGAGGTCATAAAGGTCGGCGACAGAATATCATCTGCCCCTTGTGGCGAAACGAGTTTCGGGTCAATCGCTTCCAGTGTTTGCACCGCGTGGCTCAACCCGCCCGCCGCATGCACAATGCCAACCAGCAGTACGATGGTGCCGACAAGCATCACCAAACCCTGCATGGTGTCGTTCAGCACGCTGGCGCGGAAGCCGCCGAACGCGGTATACAGTGCAATGCTGATACCAAAAATGAGAAGGCCGGTTTCATAGGGAATGCCCGCGGCGGTTTCCAGCAGGCGCGCGCCGCCGATAAACTGGACGGTCATCGCGCCGACAAAAGCAACCAGCAGACTCAGGCTTGCCAGCCAGACCAGCAGGCGACTCTGGTAGCGGGCAAACAGCATATCGTTGAGCGTCACGGCGTTATAGCGACGAGCAAGAATAGCGAACTTTTTGCCCAATACTCCCAGCGAGAGCCAGACGGCGGGTAGCTGAATCATCGCCAGCAGCACCCATCCGAGCCCGTACTTATAGGCTGCGCCCGGCCCGCCGATAAACGAACTGGCGCTGATATAGGTGGCCGTTAGCGTCATCGCCAGGACGATGCCCCCCATTGAGCGGCTACCGAGAAAATACTCATTGAGGAAGTTTCCGGTCGCTCGCTTACGCATGGCGTAAATCGACAGACCAAAAACGACGAGCAGATAGGCGATAAGCGGCAGAATGACTTCAAGCTGCATGGTCGTCATCCTCCAGCGGAATATCGCGATAGATAAATTTCACCATCGCCCAACACAACAAAATAAATACCAGCGGAATCAGCAGGCAGGCCATCTCAAACCAGTGCGGCAGGCCAGTGAAGCCCTGCACAGAGTTCGGTATGTAAGCGCTTGCTAACCACGCGGCAAGATAGAAAAGGGTTAGCCACAGCGCCCAGCGCGCCTCTTTATGGGCCTGAACAAAACGCTTGTCCATTTTTTGTCCCTTGTGGATGAAGAAAGCGGGGATTGTACCGCAAGGAAAAGATGAGGGGAGAGAAAAAGAAAAAAGGCCGGAAAATCCGGCCTTTTGCTGCGAGAACAGGATTATTTTTCCTGCAATCCGAGTTTTTTCTCCAGATAGTGGATGTTGGTACCACCATGCTGGAAGTTCTCGTCGCTCATAATGCGCATCTGCAGATCAACGTTGGTTTTGATACCGTCGATGATCAGCTCCTGCAGCGCATTCTTCATGCGAGCAATCGCCACGTCACGGGTCTCACCGTAGCAGATGAGTTTGCCGATCATTGAGTCATAGTACGGCGGTACGGTGTAGCCGGCGTAGATATGAGATTCCCAACGAACGCCAAAGCCGCCCGGCGCGTGGAAGCGGGTGATTTTACCCGGGCTTGGCAGGAAGGTGTCCGGGTCTTCGGCGTTGATACGGCATTCCACCGCATGGCCGCGAACCTGCACTTCTTCTTGCTTGATAGACAGCGGCTGACCGGCAGCAATACGCAGCTGCTCTTTGATCAGGTCAACGCCGGTGATCATCTCGGTAACCGGGTGCTCTACCTGGATACGGGTGTTCATTTCAATGAAGTAGAACTCGCCGTTTTCAAACAGGAACTCGAAAGTACCCGCGCCGCGGTAGCCGATATCCACACACGCTTTCGCGCAGCGTTCGCCGATGTAACGACGCAGTTCCGGGGTAATGCCCGGTGCCGGTGCTTCTTCGACGACTTTCTGGTGACGACGCTGCATGGAGCAGTCACGTTCAGCCAGATAGATAGCGTTGCCCTGACCATCAGCCAGTACCTGGATCTCGACGTGGCGAGGATTTTCCAGGTATTTTTCCATGTACACCATGTCATTGTTGAAAGCAGACTTCGCTTCCGCTTTGGTCATGGCAATGGACTGCGCCAGGTCGGAGTCGCTGCGCACTACGCGCATACCGCGACCGCCGCCGCCGCCGGAGGCTTTGATGATGACCGGGTAGCCGATGCGTTTCGCATGTGCGCGGTTAGCGTCCATGTCGTCGCCCAGCGGGCCGTCAGAGCCCGGAACGGTCGGTACGCCAGCTTTCTTCATCGCGGTGATCGCAGACACTTTGTCGCCCATCAGGCGAATGGTGTCGGCTTTCGGGCCGATGAAGATAAAGCCGGAACGTTCAACCTGCTCGGCAAAGTTGGCGTTCTCAGAGAGGAAGCCATAGCCTGGGTGAATCGCCACTGCGCCGGTGATCTCAGCTGCGCTGATGATAGCCGGGATGTTCAGATAGCTTTTTACGGATGGCGCCGGGCCGATACAAACCGTCTCATCCGCCAGCAGTACGTGTTTTAAATCGCGGTCCGCAGTTGAGTGCACAGCGACGGTCTTGATGCCCAGTTCTTTACAGGCACGAAGAATACGCAGTGCGATCTCGCCGCGGTTAGCGATGACAATTTTATCCAGCATCTTCGCCTCGTTACTCGATGACGACCAGCGGCTCGTCAAATTCAACCGGCTGACCGCTTTCTACCAGGATTGCTTTCACAGTCCCTGCTTTGTCAGCTTCAATCTGGTTCATCATTTTCATCGCTTCAACGATGCACAGGGTGTCGCCCACGTTAACTTTCTGACCAACTTCCACGAATGCTTTAGCATCCGGGCCTGGAGTGCGATAGAAAGTACCAACCATCGGGGAACGTACGATGTGACCACTGATTTCAGCTTTAGCCGGGGCTTCAGCTGCGGCTGGTGCTGCTGCCGCGACAGGTGCCTGCTGTTGCATAACAGGCGCTGCATAAGCCTGCTGCATCACTGGAATACCGGTGTTCGGCGCCGTGCGGCTGATGCGCACAGACTCTTCGCCTTCAGAAATTTCCAGTTCGTTGATGCCAGACTCTTCGACCAGCTCGATCAGTTTTTTAATCTTACGAATATCCATGAGTGGGTTCCGTACTCTTTGTTTAGTTTGATTGTGACAGGCGTTTTACCGCCGTCTGTAAAGCGTATGAATAGCCGTCAGCCCCGAGCCCGCAGATAACGCCGGAAGCGATATCAGACAGATACGAATGATGACGGAATGGTTCGCGCGCATGGACGTTGCTGAGGTGAATCTCGATAAACGGGATGCTCACCGACAGCAACGCATCGCGAAGGGCAACGCTCGTGTGCGTGAACGCGGCCGGATTGATCAGGATATAGTCAATATTGTCTTTAGCCTGATGAATACGGTCGATGAGGACGTACTCGGCGTTGGATTGCAGGCTGTCGAGCGTGACGTTCAAGGCTTCGGCTTCCGCGGTTAAGCGGCTTACGATCTGGGAAAGCGTCAGCGTGCCATACTTCTCTGGCTCACGGGTGCCTAACATATTCAGGTTCGGGCCGTTCAAAAGCAAAATGCGAAACTTGTCAGTCATTGTGCTGCTATCTCCTGCAATTCTCGGGTAAAAAACAAAATATACCTTCGATGCGCGATTGTCACCTTTTCAGAGGCTTAAAACCCCCGTCAGGAAAACCAAGGTCGCACATTATAACTATTTCGTAGCATTTGGCAGCTAAATACTGGTCTTATCAGGGAAGATTATCAACTGCTATCGTGTAAAGAACGTCTGACTATAAGTGAATTGTGGTAAACCGCACATATCGCGACATCATCGCCACCACTGGCGAAACTTCTTATAGCGACAGGCTAATAGCACGATGGCGCAGCCGGCATAGATGAGCGGTTGTGGTGAGATAATCTTCACCGACCACAGATAATGTATCGGCGCGAGGATCGCGACAAGATAGACGAAGTTATGCAAAAGCTGCCAGCGTCGCCCGAGTTTTCGTTGCATCGCCTGCGTTGAGGTGACCGCCAGCGCCAACAGGATAAGCCAGCAGGCTAATCCCAGCAGCAGATAGGGCCGAGTCACAATTTCTTGTCCCAATAGCGACAGATTCTGTATCCCCAGTTCCAGCAGGCTGTAGCTGGTGAGGTGAATCGTCGCCCAGGTGAAACACCACAGACCCAACAAGCGGCGCGTGCGAATCAGCAACGGCTGTTTAGCGTAACGCGCCAGCGGGGCGACCAACAAGGTCGCCAGCAGCAATTTCAGAGCCATCCTACCGGTAAAGTGCTGGATATCCTTGACCGGATCGGCGCTGAGCTGCCCTTGAGAGACCGCCCAGAACAGCCACGCAAACGGCAAAAATGCGGCAAGATGCAGGCAAACTTTCAGCCAGGTTATCTGTTTAGCCGTTAAACGCATTAAAAATTCTCCCGCAGATTCATCCCGCGATACAGCGAGGCCACCTCATCGGCGTAGCCGTTAAACAGCAGCGTCGGTTGGCGCTGTACGTCGAGAATGCCGCCAGAACCGATAAACCGTTCCGTTGCCTGAGACCAGCGAGGGTGATCGACATGCGGGTTCACGTTGGCGTAAAAACCGTATTCATCAGGCGCCGCCAGGTTCCAGGTGGTATCGGGGCGATCGCGGGTGAGCGTAATACTGACAATCGACTTAATGCCTTTAAAGCCGTACTTCCATGGCACCGTCAGGCGGATCGGCGCGCCGTTTTGCGGCGGTAATGCTTTGCCGTAAACGCCCACGGTGAGCAGCGTCAGCGGATTCATCGCTTCGTCCAGACGTAGCCCTTCTATATAAGGATATGCCAGGCCGCCGCCGATAAAGCGATCCTTCTGTCCGGGCATGGTTTCTGGCGAGTAGAGGGTTTTAAAAGCCACGTACTTCGCGTTGCTGGTGGGTTCGACGGCAGCCAGCAGCTTATGCAGCGGGAAGCCAATCCACGGCACCACCATCGACCACGCCTCCACGCAGCGCATTCGATAAATTCGTTCTTCCAGTGGAAAACGTTTGGTCAGGTCATCATGATCGAGCGTCAACGGTTTCGCCACTTCGCCACCGATCGTCAGTTTCCACGGGTTGGTCTGTAAACTTCCGGCGTTCGCTGCCGGATCGGCCTTATCCAACCCAAATTCATAAAAGTTGTTGTAGCCGGTGACTTTATTTTCTGGCGTCAGCGTCAGTTTGCTTTGCCATTGGGCGGGTTTATCGAAGGTAAGCGGCGCGCCTGAAGGGGCGGCAGGGCGGTCATTGCCCTTAAACCAGTCGGTCAGACTGGAGGCGTGCAGGGGAAGCGAGGCGGCAGCGGTGCCAATGCCCAGCATTTTCAACACCTGGCGGCGTTTGAGCATAAACACGGACTCGGCCGTGACGTCTGCTTCAGTCAGTTTTTTGCGATTCATAATGCTCTCCGTCATGCTTTTTTCTAAGCATGACGGAGGCCAGACATTAATGCGAATATGTCACGAAAAATTGCATTTTAGGCGATTTTGACCAGCGTACGGCCCTGAATCTGGTTGTTAATGATCTTGTCGGCAAATGCGGGCGCCTGGTCGAGGCTAATTTCCGTTGCGCTTTGGTGATAGAACGTTTCGGGCAGATCCGCCACCAGACGTTTCCATGCTTCGGCGCGACGGGCCGCTGGCGTCATGACCGAGTCAACGCCCTGCAGACGCACGTTACGCAGGATAAACGGCATGACGGTGGTGGGTAGCGCAAAACCGCCAGCCAGGCCGCAGGCTGCGACGCAACCGCCGTAGTTCATCTGCGCCAGTACTTTAGCCAGCACTTTATCACCCACGGTGTCTACCGCACCGGCCCAGACCTGTTTCTCCAGCGGACGGGTTTCGGCAAATTCGTCACGGCCCAGAATACGGCTCGCGCCCAGCGCGCGCAGGTAATCATGAGTGCTTTCGCGTCCGGAAACGGCGGCCACCTGATAACCCAGCTTATGCAGCAGAGCTATCGCGGTGCTGCCTACGCCGCCGCTGGCGCCGGTCACCACGATTTCGCCATCTTCCGGGCGCACGCCCGCGTCTTCCAGCGCCATCACGCACAGCATCGCGGTAAAGCCCGCGGTGCCGATAATCATGGTTTTACGTCCGTCCAGGCCTGCCGGCAACGGTACCAGCCAGTCACCGTTGACGCGCGCGCGCTCGGACAGCCCGCCCCAATGGTTTTCGCCAACGCCCCAACCGGTCAGCAGCACCTGCTGGCCCGGTGTGAAGCGTGCGTCGTCACTGTGATGAACCGTACCGGCAAAGTCGATACCCGGCACCATCGGGAAGTTACGGATAATTTTCCCTTTGCCGGTGATGGCGAGCGCATCTTTATAATTCAAACTGGACCACTGGATGTCGACGGTGACGTTGCCCTGCGGCAGCAGACTGTCGTCAACGGCCTTCACTGCGGCGAGGGTTTTGCCATCCTGCTGTTCTAAGATGAGTGCCTGCATAACCTTTCCTTACATGGTCTGATAGTGAAAAAATTTACCGGGGACTATACTCGCTTATCATCATTTGATATCGATTTGGCGCAATAAATTGCCAGATCCGCCAGGTTTGGTAGTATGCCAGCCTGGTTTGATATGTTAGTGCTTACTTCTTGTAAGACACGGACGCTGGCACCCGGCCTCTGTCGGGGATGATTAACCCACGGAGTTAACTCAGGGATGCGATTAACGACGAAGTTCTCAGCCTTTTTTACGCTCTTAACCGGGCTTACCATCTTTGTGACGTTAATTGGCTCCTCACTGAGTTTCTATAACGGCATACAGTATAAGATAGCCACGCGCGTGCAGGCCGTCGCGACCGTGCTGGATAATCGACTGGTCAACAGCTCGTTTGAGACGCTCGACAACCAGCTCGATGAAATCATGGTGCCGCTCGACATCGTGCGTATCGACTTTACCCTGAACGACAAATCACTGTTCCACCATACCCGCAGCAGTAGTTATCTGCCGATGGGCAGCCACTATCAGTATCGCGAAATCACGGTGGCGTCGCTCAAACATCCCGGCATGAAGATTCATCTGGTGTATCTGGACCCGATGGCCAACTATTTCCGCTCGCTGATGACCACCGCGCCGTTGACTATCACGATTGCCTTTATGGTGCTGGTGGTCTTTATTGCCGTGCGCTGGCTGCGACGCCAGCTGGCGGGTGAAGAGCTGCTGGAGATGCGCGCTACGCGGATCCTTAACGGCGAGCGCGGCGCGAAGGCAAAGGGGAATATTCACGAATGGCCGGCACGTACCAGCTCGGCGCTGGATACGCTGCTGTCGGAGATTCAGTTTGCCGGCGAGCAGCGCAGTCGTCTGGATACGCTGATTCGCTCTTATGCCGCGCAGGATTCAAAAACCGGCCTGAGCAACCGTCTGTTTTTCGATAGCCAGTTGGCGACGCTGCTCGACGACCAGGAAAACGTGGGGGCGCACGGCATCGTCATGATGATCCGCCTGCCGGATTTCGACTTTTTGCGCGACAACTGGGGCCGCGCGGCGGCGGAAGAACACGTCTTTACCCTGATTAACCTGCTCTCCACCTTTATTATGCGCTACCCCGGCGCGTTACTGGCGCGCTACCGCCGCAGCGACTTTACCGTTCTGTTGCCGCACCGCACGCTAAAAGAGGCCGACAGTATTGCCGGGCAGCTCTTAAAAGCCATCGACGGTCTGCCGCTGGCAAAAATTCTCGATCGCGATGACATGATGCATATCGGCATTTGCGCCTGGCGCAGCGGGCAAACCACCGAGCAGGTGATGGAACACGCCGAAGCGGCGGTACGTAATGCCGTATTGCAGGGCAGCAACAGCTGGGCCATTTATGATGATTCACTACCGGAGAAAGGGCGCGGCAACGTGCGCTGGCGTACCCTGATTGAGCAAATGCTCAGTCGCGGCGGCCCGCGTTTGTATCAAAAGCCGGCCGTGAGTCTTGACGGCACCGTGCATCATCGAGAGCTGATGTGCCGGATCTTCGACGGTAAAGAAGAGGTCATTGCCGCCGAGTATCTGCCGATGGTGCTGGAGTTCGGACTGGGCGAAGAGTACGACCGTTTACAGATTACCCGTCTGCTTCCTTTCCTCAGCTTCTGGCCGCAAGAAAACCTGGCGATTCAGGTTACCGTAGAGTCATTGATCCGCCCGCGTTTTCAACGCTGGTTACGTGATGTATTAATGCAGTGCGAAAAATCGCATCGTCGACGGATTATTTTTGAACTTGCAGAGGTAGATGTCTGTCAACATATGACGCGTCTCCAGCCCGTCGTTCGTTTAATTCATGCGTTAGGCGTTCGGGTCGCGGTGACGCAGGCAGGTTTAGCCCTTGTCAGCACCAGTTGGATTAAGCAGCTTGAGATTGAACTGATTAAGATCGATCCGGTGCTGGTACGTGATATAGAAAAGCGCAGCCAGAACCAGCTGCTGGTACAAAGTCTGGTAGAGGCCTGTAAAGGAACATCAATACAGGTATTTGCCGCCGGTGTACGCAGCCGCGGTGAATGGCAGGTGCTGACAGAATGCGGAGTTTTCGGCGGCCAGGGAGATTTTTTTGCCTCTTCCCAGCCACTTGACGCAAATGTGAAAAAATATTCGCAAAGATATTCGGTTTGACCTGCTGTTTAACGTGTTTATCACGTAGAATAACGCGCGCGGTTTTTTCCGGGAGTGTGCATGTCTGCTCGCCAGGGAAAACGACGCATCACGCATGTGACGACCTTTGACAGGTACAAATCCAGGATGGAGCGGCAGTGAGTCTCCCTGCACTGAAGGAGTCAGGTTGGATTTGTAACAAAGGTAACGAACTGCACTAATTTTCACCGTTGCAGATGATTTTTGCGCCTTGTCGCTGCTGCGTGTGGTTGGTAAAGTAAGCGGATTTTGTTTTCCGCCCCAGCTTTCAGGATTATCCCTTAGTATGTTGAAAAAATTTCGTGGCATGTTTTCCAATGACCTGTCCATTGACCTGGGTACCGCGAATACCCTGATTTACGTAAAAGGACAAGGCATCGTATTGAATGAGCCTTCCGTGGTCGCCATTCGTCAGGATCGTGCCGGTTCACCGAAAAGCGTGGCCGCCGTAGGTCATGACGCAAAACAGATGCTGGGCCGTACGCCAGGTAACATCGCGGCTATTCGTCCGATGAAAGACGGCGTTATCGCTGACTTCTTCGTGACCGAAAAAATGCTCCAGCACTTCATCAAACAGGTTCACAGCAACAGCTTTATGCGCCCAAGCCCGCGCGTGCTGGTCTGTGTACCGGTTGGCGCCACTCAGGTTGAACGTCGTGCGATCCGTGAATCCGCTCAGGGCGCTGGCGCCCGTGAAGTGTTCCTGATTGAAGAACCGATGGCTGCCGCAATTGGTGCCGGCCTGCCGGTTTCTGAAGCCACCGGTTCCATGGTGGTCGATATCGGTGGCGGTACCACGGAAGTGGCCGTTATCTCCCTGAACGGCGTGGTTTACTCCTCTTCCGTACGTATCGGTGGTGACCGCTTCGACGAAGCGATCATCAACTACGTTCGCCGTAACTACGGCTCTCTGATCGGTGAAGCCACCGCAGAACGTATCAAGCACGAAATCGGCTCCGCTTACCCGGGTGACGAAGTGCGTGAAATCGAAGTGCGTGGCCGTAACCTGGCAGAAGGCGTTCCGCGTGGTTTCACGCTGAATTCCAACGAAATTCTCGAAGCGCTGCAGGAGCCGCTGACCGGCATCGTGAGCGCAGTGATGGTTGCACTGGAACAGTGCCCGCCAGAACTGGCTTCCGACATCTCCGAGCGCGGTATGGTTCTGACCGGTGGTGGCGCGCTGCTGCGCAACCTCGACCGCCTGTTAATGGAAGAAACCGGTATTCCAGTTGTCGTTGCTGAAGATCCGCTGACCTGCGTAGCGCGTGGCGGCGGCAAGGCGCTGGAAATGATCGACATGCACGGCGGCGACTTGTTTAGCGAAGAGTAGTCAGCATGAGGTTCAGGGTAGCCAGAAGGCTACCCTCAATTTCACTGACACGAGAATACGCATAGCCTATGAAGCCCATTTTTAGCCGTGGCCCGTCGCTGCAGATTCGCCTTATTCTGGCGGTGCTGGTGGCGCTGGGTGTCATTATCGCCGACAGCCGCCTGGGTATGTTCAGTCAAATCCGAACGTACATGGATACTGCCGTCAGTCCTTTCTACTTTGTTTCTAATGGTCCTCGTGAACTGCTCGATAGCGTCTCGCAAACGCTGGCTTCACGCGATCAGCTCGAACTCGAAAACCGTGCACTGCGTCAGGAACTGCTGCTGAAAAACAGCGACCTGCTGATGCTGGGTCAGTACAAGCAAGAAAATGCCCGTTTACGTGAGCTGTTAGGTTCACCGCTACGCCAGGACGAACAGAAAATGGTGACGCAGGTGATCTCAACGGTAAACGATCCCTACAGCGACCAGGTGGTTATCGACAAAGGCAGCGTGAACGGCGTTTACGAAGGCCAGCCGGTGATCAGCGATAAAGGCGTTGTGGGTCAGGTTGTGGCCGTCGCCAAACTCACCAGCCGCGTGCTGCTGATTTGCGATGCTACCCATGCGCTGCCCATTCAGGTGCTGCGTAACGATATCCGTGTGATTGCCGCCGGTAACGGTTGTACCGACGATCTCCAACTGGAACATCTGCCTGCCAACACCGATATTCGCGTGGGCGACGTGCTGGTGACATCGGGCCTGGGCGGGCGTTTCCCGGAAGGCTACCCGGTTGGCGTCGTTTCGTCGGTTAAGCTGGATACGCAGCGTGCGTACACGGTGATTCAGGCGCGTCCAACCGCAGGCCTGCAGCGTCTGCGTTATCTGCTGCTGCTGTGGGGCGCCGATCGTAACGGCACTAACCCGATGACCCCGGAAGAGGTGCATCGCGTGGCGAATGAACGCCTGATGCAGATGATGCCTCAGGTGCTGCCGTCGCCAGAAACCATGGGGCCGCAGCTTCCCGCTCCGGCAACGGGGTTAACCACGCCGCCTGCGGGTACGCCGCCACCGCAACCCTCCGCAGGGGGGCAATAGTGGCAAGTTACCGTAGCCAGGGACGCTGGGTAATCTGGCTCTCGTTTCTTATCGCACTGTTGCTACAAGTTATGCCCTGGCCGGACGACCTCACGGTTTTCCGGCCAAACTGGGTACTGCTCATTCTGCTGTACTGGTCACTGGCGCTGCCGCATCGGGTGAATGTTGGCACGGGGTTCGTGATGGGTGCCATACTGGATCTGATCAGTGGTTCAACGCTTGGCGTGCGCGCGCTGTCGTTGAGCATTGTGGCGTATCTGGTGGCGCTGAAATATCAGCTGTTCCGTAACCTGGCGCTCTGGCAGCAGGCGCTGGTGGTTATGTTGCTCTCGCTTGCCACGGATATTATTGTTTTCTGGGCAGAGTTTTTAGTGATCAACGTCTCTTTCCGCCCTGAAGTGTTCTGGAGTAGTGTAGTAAACGGCGTGCTCTGGCCGTGGATATTTCTTTTGATGCGTAAAGTTCGTCAGCAATTTGCCGTTCAATAAGGTCGTTATGGTATCTCTCTATCTTGCTTCAGGTTCTCCACGTCGTCAGGAACTGCTCACTCAGTTAGGGGTGACCTTTGAGAAAGTGGTTCCGGGTATTGAAGAAGTGCGCCGTCCTCATGAGGATGCACAGCACTACGTGGCGCGACTGGCGCGCGAGAAAGCGCAGGCGGGTGTCGCCTTAGCGAGCGAAGATCTCCCGGTTCTGGGAGCAGATACCATTGTTATCCTCAACGGTGAAGTGCTGGAGAAACCGCGCGATGAAGCACATGCGGCAGCGATGCTGCGTAAGCTTTCGGGGAATACCCATCAGGTGATGACTGCTGTTGCGCTGGCCGATAGCCAGCAAACGCTCGACTGTCTGGTGGTCACTGATGTGACCTTCCGGACGCTCTCTGATGACGATATCGCAGCGTATGTTGCGAGCGGAGAACCTTTAGATAAAGCAGGTGCATACGGTATTCAAGGGCTGGGTGGCTGTTTCGTCAGGAAGATAAATGGCAGCTATCACGCCGTAGTCGGCTTACCGCTGGTGGAAACGTATGAGTTGCTGAGTAACTTTAACTCGCTACGTGAAAAAAGGGATACACATGACGGCTGAACTATTAGTGAACGTGACGCCATCGGAGACGCGGGTGGCGTACATCGATGGCGGCATTTTGCAGGAAATTCATATTGAGCGTGAAGCGCGACGCGGAATAGTAGGCAATATCTACAAAGGTCGTGTTAGTCGTGTCTTACCGGGTATGCAGGCGGCTTTTGTAGATATTGGTCTCGATAAGGCGGCGTTCCTTCACGCCTCCGATATCATGCCGCATACCGAATGCGTGGCGGGTGAAGAGCAAAAGCAGTTCACCGTCCGCGATATTTCTGAACTGGTGCGTCAGGGACAGGATCTGATGGTGCAGGTGGTGAAAGATCCGCTGGGAACCAAAGGCGCGCGTCTGACCACCGACATCACCTTACCTTCTCGCTACCTGGTCTTTATGCCTGGCGCTTCTCACGTCGGCGTGTCACAGCGTATTGAAAGTGAAGCCGAACGCGACCGCTTAAAGAAAGTGGTGGCCGATTACTGCGATGAACAGGGCGGATTTATCATTCGTACCGCCGCGGAAGGGGTGTGCGAGGAGGATTTAGCCTCCGATGCCGCCTACCTTAAGCGCGTGTGGACGAAAGTGATGGAGCGTAAAAAACGCCCACAGACCCGCTACCAGATGTATGGCGAGCTTGCGCTGGCGCAGCGTGTGCTCCGCGACTTTGCTGACGCTCAGCTGGATAAAATTCGCGTTGATTCCCGTTTGACCTACGAAGCGTTAATGGAATTCACGGCTGAATATATGCCTGAAATGACCAGTAAGCTTGAGCACTACAGCGGTCGCCAGCCTATCTTCGATCTCTTCGATGTTGAGAATGAAATCCAGCGTGCGCTGGAGCGTAAAGTGGAACTTAAGTCAGGCGGCTATCTGGTTATCGACCAGACCGAAGCGATGACTACCGTGGACATCAATACCGGGGCCTTTGTCGGCCACCGTAATCTCGATGACACCATTTTCAACACCAATATTGAAGCCACTCAGGCGATTGCGCGTCAGCTGCGTCTGCGTAATCTTGGCGGCATTATCATCATCGACTTTATCGATATGAATAATGAAGATCACCGTCGCCGGGTGCTGCACTCGTTGGAACAGGCGCTGAGTAAAGACAGGGTCAAAACCAGCGTGAACGGGTTCTCGCCGCTGGGGCTGGTGGAGATGACTCGTAAGCGCACTCGTGAAAGCGTCGAGCACGTGCTGTGCACCGAATGCCCTACCTGCCATGGTCGCGGCACGGTGAAAACCGTTGAAACGGTATGCTATGAAATCATGCGTGAAATTGTGCGCGTTCATCACGCCTACGACTCCGATCGCTTCCTGGTCTATGCTTCTCCTTCGGTGGCGGAAACGCTGAAGGGTGAAGAATCCCACGCGCTGGCGGAAGTGGAGATCTTTGTGGGTAAGCAGGTCAAAGTTCAAATCGAACCGCTCTATAACCCGGAGCAGTTTGATGTGGTCATGATGTAATAACGCAGCCTGCTGCGACCCAAGGAGAGATGCGTGAGGCGATTGCCGGGGATTTTACTGCTCACCGTTGCCACACTGGTTGTCGTTGTCGCGCTGCTGGTGAGCGGCCTGCGTCTGGCGCTGCCGCATCTGGATAAATGGCGTCCGGCGCTGCTGGGTAAAATTGAAACGGCGACCGGGCTGCCGGTCTCCGCCTCACAAATCCAGGCCAGCTGGCAGAATTTTGGCCCGACCCTCGATGTTCGTGATATCAAAGCCGGGCTGAATGACGGCGGCGAACTCTCCATCAAACGCGCCTCCATGGCGCTGGACGTCTGGCAAAGCCTGCTGCACATGCGTTGGCAGTTCCGCGAGCTGACCTTCTGGCAGCTGCAAATTCACACCAACACGCCGTTGCAGAAAAACGACAGCGACGATGGCCTGAAGGGCGATCGCATCGGCGATCTCTTCCTACGCCAGTTCGACCACTTCACCTTACGCGACAGTCACCTCAGTTTCCTGACCCTCTCCGGCCAGCGTGCCGAACTTGCGGTGCCGCAGCTCACATGGGTGAATGACAAAAACCGTCACCGTGCCGAAGGTGAGCTGAGCCTTTCCAGCCTCACCGGACAGCACGGAGTGATGAAAGTGCGCATGGACTTGCGCGATGAAAACGGCCTGCTCAATAAAGGGCGGCTCTGGTTGCAGGCCGATGATATCGATGTCAAGCCGTGGCTCGGGCGGTGGATGCAGGACAACATCGCGCTGACCAGCGCGCGCTTTAGTCTTGAAGGCTGGGTGTCGCTGGATAAAGGTGAAGTGGCCAACGGCGACGTGTGGCTGAAAAAGGGCGGCGCCAGCTGGCAGGGCGACCAGCAAACGCATCAGCTCTCGGTGGACAACCTCACCGCGCATCTTTCTCGGGAAAAAGAGGGCTGGGAATTCCGCATTCCCGATACCCGCATCACCATTGATGATACGCCATGGCCGCGCGGCGCGCTGGCGCTGGCATGGATCCCGGCTCAGGAAGTCGGCGGGCCAGACGCTAAGCGCAGCGATGAACTGCGTATTCGTGCCAGCCACCTGTCGCTCGCCGGGTTAAACGGCCTGCTGCCAATCGCCGAGAAGCTCTCGCCGGAAGTGGCTGATATCTGGCGTACGGCTCAGCCGAGCGGCATGGTTGATGCCCTGGCGATGGATATTCCTCTCCAGGAAACCAGCAAAACGCGCTTTAACGCGAGCTGGGACAATCTGGCCTGGAAGCAGTGGAAGTTGCTGCCGGGGGCTGAACATGTTTCCGGCAGCATATCGGGCAGCGTCGAGAACGGCGCGCTGCACGTCGCCATGCAAAAAGCGCTGATGCCTTACGAGCACGTGTTCCGCGCGCCGCTGGAGATTGCCAACGGCACGGCTACGCTGAACTGGGTGAACAACGACAAAGGCTTCATGCTGGACGGGCGCAATATCGACGTGCAGGCGACCGGCGTTCGTGCTGCCGGTGGTTTCCGCTATCTTCAGCCAAAAGACGATCAGCCCTGGCTGGGCATTCTCGCCGGGATCAGCACCAATGATGGCGGCCAGGCGTGGCGCTACTTCCCGGAAAACCTGATGGGTAAGAAGCTGGTTGATTACCTGAGCGGCGCGATCAAAGCTGGCAAGGCGGAAAACGCCACGCTGGTGTATGGCGGTAACCCGCACCTGTTCCCTTATAAGCACAACGAAGGCCAGTTCCAGGTCTACGTTCCACTGCACGATGCGACCTTTGCCTTCCAGCCGGACTGGCCAGCGCTGACCAATCTTGATATTGAGCTGAACTTTATTAACGAAGGCCTGTGGATGAAGGCGGATAAAGCGACGCTCGGCGGCGTGACCGCCAGTAATCTTGAGGCGGCCATTCCAGACTACGAGAAAGAGAAGCTGCTGATCGACGCCGATATCAACGGTCCGGGCAAAGCGGTTGGTCCGTATTTCCAGGAGACGCCTCTGCACGACTCGCTGGCGGCGGCCCTTGAAGAGTTGCAGATTGACGGCGATGTGAGTGCACGCTTACATCTCGATATCCCGCTCGACGGCGAACAGGTCACCGCGAAAGGCAACGTAGCACTGAATAACAACAGCCTGTTTATCAAGCCGTTGGACAGCACGCTGCATAACCTGAAAGGCAAATTCAGCTTTGAAAACGGCAACCTGACCAGTGAACCGCTGACGGCAACCTGGTTTAATCAGCCGCTGAATATCGATTTCACCACCACCGAAGGGGCGAAAGCGTATCAGGTGGGCGTGAATATGCAGGCCGACTGGCAGCCCGTTAAAATGGGCGTGCTGCCGAAACAGCTCAACGATGCGTTGAAAGGCAGCGTGCCGTGGAAAGGCAATGTCGCGATTGAGCTGCCGTATCACGGTAGCGCCACCTACAAGGTAGGCATTACCGGCGATCTGCAGAATGTGAGTAGTAACTTACCTTCGCCAGCCAACAAAACGGCGGGTCAGGCGCTGCCGCTTAAAATTGACGTCGACGGCAATCTGCGCAGTTTCGACCTGACTGGCAACGTCGGTCAGAGTAACCACATTAACAGCCGCTGGCTGCTGGGTAATAAGCTGGCGCTCCAGAGCGCCATCTGGACCTCGGACAGCCGTACGATACCGCCGCTGCCGCAGGCGCCGGGAGTTGAACTGAACTTACCGCCGATGGATGGCGCGCAGTGGCTGGCCCTGTTCCAGCGCGGCGCGGCGGATAGCGTGAGCTCCGCTGCCTCGTTCCCGGAAAGCGTCACGCTGCGCACACCGTCGCTGGCCTTTGCTGGCCAGCAGTGGAACAACCTGAGTCTGGTCTCAAAACCGACGGCTGACGGATCGCGCGTGGAAGCGCAGGGCCGCGAAATTAACGCCAGCCTGACGATGAAGAACAACTCGCCGTGGCAGGCCGCGGTGCGCTATCTCTACTACAACCCGTCGGCGAACCCGCTGGCGCAGACAGCCAGCAGCGGAAGCGTGAACGCCACCGCCAGCAGCAGCGCTATCGACTTCCATGGTTGGCCCGATCTCCAGCTGCGCTGCGCTGAGTGCTGGCTATGGGGGCAGAAATACGGGCGAATCGACGGTGATTTCAGCGTCAAAGGCGATACGCTCTCGCTGGCAAATGGCCTGGTGGATACCGGCTTTGGCCGCTTGACCGCCGAGGGCGTGTGGGTGAATGCGGCCTCTGGCCAGCGCACCTCGCTGAAGGGCAAAATTCACGGTAACAACGTTGATGATGCGGTGGCCTTCTTCGGCGTTTCCACGCCAATTCGCGACGCGTCCGTTGATGTAGACTACGATTTACATTGGCGTGATAAACCATGGCAGCCGGATGTCGCTTCGCTGAACGGTATTCTCAAATCGCGCGTCAGCAAAGGGCAGTTTACCGATATTTCTACCGGCCACGCCGGGCAGTTGCTGCGCCTGCTGAGCGTCGATGCGTTGTTGCGTAAGCTGCGCTTTGACTTTAGTGACACCTTCAGTGACGGGTTCTACTTTGACTCCATCCGCAGCACCGCGTGGATTAAGGACGGGGTGCTGAATACTGATGATACGCTGGTGGATGGCCTGGAGGCGGATATCGCCATGAAAGGCTCGGTTGACCTGGTGCGCCGCGAGTTGAATATGGAAGCGATTGTCGCGCCGGAAATCTCGGCGACGGTCGGCGTGGCGACGGCTTTCGCGGTGAACCCGATTATCGGCGCGGCGGTGTTTGCCGCGACCAAGGTACTGGGGCCATTGTGGAACAAGGTCTCGATCCTGCGTTATCGCATCACCGGCCCGATCGACAAGCCACAAATTAACGAAGTGCTGCGCCAGGCGCGTAGCAATAAATAGCCGTGATTTGACGCAAGCCTTGAATTGCCTCAATCTCATACGACAAACACCCGGAATACAGGCCCGCTATGCTTAAGGCACGCGGGCATTAGTGAGTAACGAAATAATGAGTCTAAACCTGGTAAGTGAACAATTGCTGGCGGCGAACGGCCTGAATCATCAGGACCTGTTTGCCATTCTTGGTCAACTCACGGAGCGCCGTCTGGACTATGGCGATCTCTATTTTCAGTCCAGCTATCACGAATCCTGGGTTTTAGAAGACCGTATCATTAAAGACGGTTCTTACAACATCGACCAGGGCGTCGGCGTGCGTGCGGTCAGCGGTGAGAAAACTGGCTTTGCCTACGCCGACCAGATTAGCCTGCTGTCGCTGGAGCAGAGCGCGCAGGCGGCACGTACCATCGTGCGCGATGCGGGCGACGGTAAAGTACAAACCCTGGGGGCGGTTGAACACCCGGCGCTGTACACCTCGCTGGATCCGCTACAAAGCATGACGCGCGAAGAGAAACTGGATATTCTGCGCCGCGTCGACAGCGTCGCGCGTGCCGCAGACTCGCGGGTGCAGGAAGTTACCGCCAGCCTGACCGGCGTGTATGAGCTGATTCTGGTGGCGGCAACCGACGGTACGCTGGCGGCGGATGTGCGTCCGCTGGTGCGTCTGTCGGTCAGCGTGCAGGTGGAACAAGACGGTAAACGCGAACGCGGCGCCAGCGGCGGCGGCGGTCGTTTTGGCTATGACTATTTCCTGGCTGACCTCGACGGTGAAGTCCGCGCCGACGCGTGGGCGAAAGAAGCCGTGCGCATGGCGCTGGTCAATCTGTCGGCAGTCGCTGCGCCGGCGGGGACGCTGCCGGTTGTGCTTGGCGCGGGCTGGCCGGGCGTGCTGCTGCACGAAGCGGTGGGCCATGGTCTGGAAGGCGACTTCAACCGTCGCGGCACTTCGGTCTTTAGCGGGCAGATGGGCCAACTGGTGGCGTCTGAGCTATGTACGATTGTGGATGACGGTACGATCGGCGATCGTCGCGGTTCCGTGGCGATTGACGATGAAGGCGTGCCGGGTCAGTACAACGTCTTGATAGAGAACGGCATTCTGAAAGGTTACATGCAGGACAAACTCAACGCGCGCCTGATGGGCGTGGCGCCAACCGGTAACGGGCGTCGTGAATCTTATGCGCATCTGCCGATGCCGCGTATGACCAACACCTACATGCTGGCGGGCAAATCCACGCCGCAGGAAATTATTGAATCCGTGGAGTACGGCCTGTATGCGCCTAACTTCGGCGGTGGCCAGGTGGATATCACCTCCGGGAAATTCGTCTTCTCAACGTCGGAAGCCTACCTGATTGAAAACGGTAAGGTGACTAAGCCGGTGAAAGGGGCCACGCTGATTGGTTCCGGTATCGAAACCATGCAGCAGGTGTCGATGGTCGGTAACGATCTGAAGCTGGATAACGGCGTAGGCGTTTGTGGTAAAGAAGGTCAGAGCCTGCCGGTTGGCGTTGGCCAGCCGACGCTGAAGGTGGATAACCTGACCGTTGGCGGCACCGTCTGACCTGAAAAGTGATATGCGTGAATGGCGCGACTCCCGGAGTCGCGCCATTTTTTTTAGCGAATATGATCCAGCGGAATCTCGGGGTCCGGCTCATGAGTAATACGGTTACGTAAATCACGACGAATGATTTCAATAGACCAGAACCAGATCAGGTGCCCGACGATTTCGGAGACGTGCTCGTACCAGGGAAGTTCAAAAAGCGGCGGTGTTAATCCCATCAATGGGAATGAGATCATATGGACGAAAAGTTGGGCTAAGGCCCCTGCAAGCAGACCCTGCCAGAGTTTAATTTTCGGGAAGACTTCCGCGACTACGCAATAGCCAACAGCGAAGACGATAGAGAAAATAATATGTGTGACGCCAACCCAGTTAAATATATGACCGGCAAATGTATATACCACCGCGTTAGGGTCGGCAACACCTAACCAATCGCGTAGAAATACATAGGGTGGGTTCAGGAAATTGCGCGAACAGTCAATTTGACCGGCCGCTCTGATCAATTGTTCCGGCCCGCATGCGCTGCTAAATAAATCAGTAGGGCTACGTGGAGGCAGCGGAACTTCTGCACCCCATTTGACGAAGGCCGAGACAATCCCAGCGATTAAACCAATGAACGCGGCGAGTCCATAGCGCCGGCGTGAAGGCGGCGTCATTTCAAATAGATTCATAGATGGCCCTTGTCTAAAGTAATCCTGAATATTGCATGCTTATTATTTATATCTGCAACTAATATAATAGTCTCAATTTCAGATATAAATAATAAGATAGGTGACGCTCGGCGGTAGTGTCAATTCGCTAATCTTGATAGTCCAAAGGTGGATATTTTAGATTAGCGATAACGATGTGGTGAAGATATTCAGATAAAGTATATCTATAGTCTTTTTTAAGGTTTAAAGACATATCCCTGCACTACTCTTTCCTTCTTCCGCGCATTCCCTGAAATAATTCCGCCACTTCAACAAAATACTCGGTCAGGTAGTTGATGCAGACTTGCACTTTTAGCGGCAGTTTGTCTTTCTCGGTATACAGGGCATACACCGGACGGGGATCGGACTGATAACGTGGGAAGAGAATTTCCACGTCCCCGCGGTTGATCTCCTCGATCACCCACATCAGGGGCACGTAGGCCAGCCCGGCGCCTGCCGAAAGCCAGCGGGTGAGCGTCATGGGATCGTTGGTGACAAAACGTCCTTCGGGAATGAGGCGCGTGGAAATGCCTTCCGGGGCGATCAACTCGAATTCGTTATCCGGGCGTACGCTGTACTCCAGCCACGAGTGATTGGCGAGGTCGGCGGGTTTCTCCGGCACTCCCGCCTGTTGCAGGTAGCTTTTCGCGGCGCACACCACCATCGGCATCGCGCCTAACCGACGTGAAAAGAGGCTGGAATCTTGTAAGGATCCGACGCGAATGACCACGTCCAGCCCGTCGGCAATCAGGTCTGGCGCGGGAATGCCGGTGACCAGATTGACCGTTAACTCGGGATACTTTTTCAACATATCGGCGGTGATCCGTGCGAGAACATTTTGTGCCATAGTTGAAGAGCAGCCGATACGCAGCGTTCCAATCGGCGTGTTATTAAACGCGTAAAGCTGTTCGTGAACATCCTGGACTTCGTGCAGCATGCGGCGGCAGCCCTGGTAGTAAATTTTACCGGCTTCGGTTAAACCAATGCTCCGCGTACTGCGATTAAGCAGTTTGACCTGGAGCTCATCTTCCAGTTTAGAGACAGTCTGGCTGATGGAAGAGACGCTCATTTGTAGCTGTCGTGCCGCGGCGGTAAAGGAGCCATGCTCGACAACCTTGGCAAACACCGACATCCGTTTTAATCGTTCCATTGTTCACTCTGGCTTAAAAGTGATTTGCATCACACTATGTAGATAAGGCTATAACAGTTACGTTAATATACTGTTAGTTGCATAACTAAAGTTTCAATCTCACCTGCACGCTAGTCTAGTAAGGTCAACATGAGCCTGTTTCCTGTCATCGTGATTTTCGGTCTCTCTTTTCCACCGATCTTCTTTGAGCTGCTGTTGTCGCTCGCCATTTTTTGGGTGGTGCATCGAGTGCTGGTGCCAACCGGGATCTACGATTTTGTCTGGCATCCCGCGTTGTTCAACACGGCACTGTATTGCTGCCTGTTTTATCTGATATCACGTTTGTTCGTTTGAGGTAGATGTGAAAACACTAACAAGAAATATCTCCCGTACCGCGATTACGGTGATACTGGTTATCCTGGCGTTCATCGCTATTTTCCGCGCCTGGGTCTATTACACCGAATCCCCCTGGACTCGCGATGCGCGCTTTAGCGCGGACGTCGTGGCTATCGCTCCCGACGTGTCGGGCCTCATTACTGGTGTACAGGTCAAGGATAACCAACTGGTTACCAAAAATCAGGTTCTGTTTGTGATTGATCAGCCGCGCTACCAGAAGGCGCTGGCCGAAGCAGAAGCCGATGTCTCCTACTACCAGGCGCTGGCTGAAGAGAAAAGCCGTGAAGCCGGGCGTCGTAACAAGCTAGGCATCAATGCGATGTCGCGTGAAGAGATCGATCAGTCTAACAACGTGCTGCAAACCGTTTTGCATCAGTTAGCGAAGGCGCAGGCAACCCGCGATCTCGCGCGTCTTGATCTTGAGCGTACCGTAATTCGCGCGCCAGCAGACGGCTGGATAACCAACCTGAACGTCTATGCCGGTGAGTTTATTACCCGAGGTTCCACGGCGGTGGCGCTGGTGAAACAGCACTCCTTCTACGTGATGGCCTATCTGGAAGAGACCAAGCTGGAGCGCGTGCGTCCTGGCTACCGTGCGGAAATTACGCCGCTGGGCAGTAACCGCGTATTAAAAGGAACCGTTGACAGCATGGCGGCGGGCGTCACCAACGCCAGCAGCAGCGTCGACAGTAAAGGGATGGCGACCGTTGATTCCAACCTGGAATGGGTACGCCTGGCCCAGCGCGTGCCGGTCCGTATTCATCTTGATGACGAACCGGGTAACCTGTGGCCAGCGGGCACGACCGCTACGGTGGTGATCACCGGTGAAAAAGATCGCGATGCCAGCCAGATGACGTTCTTCCAGAAACTGGCGCTGCGCCTGCGTGAATTCGGTTAATCGCCATGGGCATCTTCAGTATTGCCAACCAGCACATCCGCTTTGCCATCAAACTGGCCTGCGCGGTGGTGCTGGCGCTGTTTGTCGGCTTTCACTTTCAGCTTGAAACTCCGCGCTGGGCGGTGCTGACCGCCGCGCTGGTGGCCGCCGGTCCGGCCTTTGCTGCGGGGGGCGAACCTTACGCGGGGGCGATTCGTTACCGCGGGATGCTGCGTATTGTAGGCACCTTTATCGGCTGTATCGCCGCGCTGGTGATTATTATCACCATGATCCGCGCGCCGTTGCTGATGCTGCTGGTGTGCAGCATTTGGGCCGGTTTCTGCACCTGGATCTCGTCGCTGGTGCGCGTCGAGAACTCCTACGCCTGGGGGCTTTCCGGCTATACGGCGCTGATTATCGTTATTACCATTCAGGCCGAACCGCTGTTAACGCCGCAGTTCGCAGTAGAGCGCTGTAGCGAGATCGTGATCGGTATCGTCTGCGCGATCGTCGCCGATCTGCTGTTCTCTCCGCGTTCGATCAAAAAAGAGATCGATAACGAATTGGATTCGATGCTCATCGATCAATACCGCCTGATGCAACTGTGCATTAAGCACGGTGACAGCGATGAGATGGATCGCGCCTGGCTTGCGCTGGTGCGCCGCGCTACCGCGCTGGAAGGTATGCGTAGCAACCTGAATATGGAGTCATCACGCTGGACACGCGCTAACCGTCGCCTGAAAGCGCTAAATACCGTCTCACTGACGATGATCACCCAGGCCGTTGAAACGTTTATCATGCAGAATTCGCGCCCGGAGCTGGTGACAGACGCTTACCGCGAGCTGTTTGAGGAGCCGGTCGAGACGGTGCAGGATGTACATCGTCAGCTTAAGCGCATGCGTCGCGTGCTGGCGTGGACCGGCGAACACGATACGCCGGTCACCATCTACAGTTGGGTCGGTGCGGCCACGCGCTACCTGCTGCTCAGACGTGGTGTGGTTGGCAACGCCAAGATCAGCGCCCGCGAAGAAGAAATTCTGCAAAGCGAAGTGGTGGTGAGGCCGGAATCCGCCGAACGTCATCATGCGATGGTCAACTTCTGGCGTACCACGGTTTCCTGCGCGCTGGGCATTTTATTCTGGTTATGGACCGGCTGGACCTCAGGTAGCGGGGCGATGGTGATGATCGCCGTGGTGACCTCGCTGGCGATGCGTCTTCCCAATCCGCGCATGGTTGCGATCGACTTCCTTTACGGGACGATTGCCGCTTTGCCGATCGGCGCGCTCTATTTCCTGGTGATCATGCCCGCCACCCAGCAAAGTATGTTCCTGCTGTGCCTGAGCCTGGCGGTGATGTGCTTCTTTATCGGCATTGAGGTGCAGAAACGGCGGCTGGGCTCGCTTGGCGCGCTGGCCAGTACCATCAACATTCTGGTGCTGGATAACCCGATGACTTTCCACTTCAGCCAGTTTCTCGACAGCGCGCTGGGGCAGATTGTCGGTTGCTTTATGGCGCTGATCGTCATTCTGCTGATTCGCGATAACTCGCGCTTGCGCACTGGCCGTGTGTTGCT
Source organism: Kluyvera sp. (assembly GCF_965301105.1). Lineage (NCBI taxonomy): Bacteria > Pseudomonadati > Pseudomonadota > Gammaproteobacteria > Enterobacterales > Enterobacteriaceae > Kluyvera > Kluyvera sp. Next base: position 11,296 of record NZ_CBDKZX010000040.1, on the reverse strand, counting down.
GAACCAGTTTGTGTTTGCCGCCGTTTCGGCGATGACCACCAATATGGCGCGGCGCAAAGAGAACCATCTGCCGGCGTTGTATCAGCAGCTCTTTTTACTGCTGAACAAGTTTCCCGGCGATGTCGCTAAGTTCCGCCTGGCGCTGACGCTTATCATTGCGCACCAACGCCTGCGTGACGCGCCGATTCCAGTCAATGACGATCTGTCGGCTTTCCACCGCCAGTTGCGCCGCACCGCCGATAAGGTGATTTCGGCCAGCAGCGACGATAAACGCCATTACTACTTCTCGCGGTTGCTGGATGAATTGAGTGTTTACCAGAATAAGCTTCGCGTCTGGGAAGCGCCCGAGCAGGTGACGCAGCCGGTTGAACGGCTGGTGGCGATGCTGCATAAGTATCAGAGCGCTTTAACCATCAATTAGTTAATTTCCCGGGCCGAATAGACCCGGGAAATTTACCACCACGCGGCCTCGTGTGCCCCCAGCGGCATCGCTGGCTGCGAGAAGCGCATCGGCGTGTGCGCCAACGACAGCGCGCTATTGAAGTAACGCAGTTCGCCAAACGGCCCCTGTTCCACTGCCATCGCGCTCGCGATGGCTTGAGCATCCGGTGGCGGTACGTGACGCCACTCAGCCAGGCTTCCCAACTCCTGTAACCATGTTGCCGTTCGACACAGCGATACATCCACCTGCCATGCGCCGCCTTCGTGACGTTGACGCTCCAGCGCTATCAACACACCGAGTGTCGCCAGGTAGCCGCTCAAATAGTCGTTGGGATAGGTTGGCCCCAGCTGCGGCTGGCCTCCTTCGCCCTGCGCCACCGCCATTCCCGTCACCGTTTGAGCCAGTTGTTCAAACCCTGGACGGTCTTTCCATGGCCCCCGATGTCCGTAGCAGTTGAGGTTCACGGTGATAATGTGCGGATTGTTGCGCGCCAGTTCCTCATTGCTGAGCCCATAGCGGGCGAGCGCGCCTGGGCGATAGCTCTGCACAAACACGTCGCCATCGCGCACCAGCTGCGCCGCTCGCCTTGCCCCATCGGCGCTGGACAGTTCGAGGTAGGCGTTGCGTTTACCGTGATTGGTATCGACGTCAAACGGCAGAATACGTGGGCGATAGGGAGATGAGATATGCAGCACGTCAGCGCCCATTTGCGTCAGCCCGCGGGTGGCAGTTGGCCCGGCAATCACATGCGTGAAGTCCAGCACCCGCAGCGACTGAAGAACCCGCTCATTGCCGTACTGGCGAGGTTTAGGGGGGCTGTCGGTCAGACGCGTGAAGCGGATTAGCGGCTCCTGGCTCACCGCCAGCCCCTGAGGATGCGCCAGCCATTCATCATGACTGCGGGCGATTGCCGCGCACAGCCCGGCGCGGGCTATCGTCTCTTCGAGCGCCTCGGCGTTCCATTTTGCGACCGCCTGCGCCACTCTGGCGCGGTTATTCGGCACATCAAGGATATCGAGAATACCGTCACGCAGCCGCGGGTATCCGCCGTGCAGGAAAATCCAGCGGTTGTCCTGGGTCAAATAGAAATCGGTAGTGGGATAGTCGGGATCGTTGTACTGCCAGTTATACCCGTTCTGTTGCTGAAAGGTCACCGCGTGGGTCGATGCGGCGGCACAGTGGGCGTTAACGTGAATGTCCTGCTGAGTACCTCTCAGCGCATCCAGCATAATCCCCTGCAGCGCCAGTATTGATGCGGCGGCGTCACCGATGGCAAACGGCGTGGGATAAATTGGCCCACAACCGCTTAACGTCACCTTATTCGTAGCGAAATGCGCCAAACCGAGTTCCTGGCGCAGCTTATTGAAAACAGGATATTCACTCATCACAGCACGCTTCCCCGTCATTAATGCGACTTTCGTTATTCTGGCAACTATTGCCGTAAAAGCGATAGCTATACTTAACTGGAAACACTTTTCAGGAGGGTGTAATGACCACGCAAGCGCTACAGGACAATGACCTTTTTCAAACAGGCTATCTGGTCAATGGCGAATGGCGCCATCTCGACGCCACCTTTGACGTGCTGAACCCAGCAACGGGCGAGGTGGTAGCAAAGGTAGCGAAGGCCGGAAAGCATGAGACCGAACAGGCGATTGCCGCCGCGGCAAAAGCGTTCCCACAGTGGCGGGCAAAAACGGCAAAAGCGCGCTCGGAGCTGCTTTATCGCTGGTATCAGCTGATGATTGAAAATAAAAGCTGGCTGGCGCGTCTGATGACCATTGAACAAGGCAAACCGCTGAAAGAGGCGGAAGGGGAAGTGGATTACGCGGCGAGCTTTATCCAGTGGTTTGCCGAACAGGGCAAGCGGGCAAATGGGGAGATCATTCCCCCGGCGAAACCCGGCTCGCGCATTCTGGCGACGCGTGAACCGATTGGCGTGGTGGCGGCGATCACGCCGTGGAACTTCCCGATGGCGATGCTGACTCGTAAGCTCGGCCCGGCGCTGGCCGCGGGCTGTACCGGGGTGATTAAGCCTGCCAACAACACGCCGCTCTGCGCGTTCGCGCTGCTGGCGCTGGCGAAGAAGGCCGGGATCCCTGACGGTGTGCTGAACGCGGTGGCGGGGAACACGGCAGAAATCAGCGACGCCATAATGGCGAGCCACGACGTGCGTAAGATCTCCTTCACCGGCTCGACGGCGGTGGGGAAAACGTTGGTGCGTAACGCTGCGGAAACCATGAAGAAAGTCTCGATGGAGCTGGGGGGCAATGCGCCCTATATCGTCTTTGAGGATGCGGATATCGACGCGGCGGTACAGGGGGCGGTAGCCAATAAATTCCGCAACGCCGGGCAGGTGTGCGTCAGCGTGAACCGTTTCTATATTCACGATAGCGTCTATGACCGTTTCACCAGCCAGCTTGCCGCCGCCGTGAAAGCGCTGAAAGTCGGCAACGGTCTGGATGATGGCGTGGTCGTTGGCCCGCTGATTGAAGCGGCGGCAGTGAAAAAAGTGCGTGAGCACGTAGAAGACGCCGTCTCGAAGGGGGCGAAGGTGCTGGCTGGCGGTCAGCCTCATGAGCTGGGCGGCAACTTCTGGCAGCCGACGGTGCTGGGCGACTGTCAGGAACAGATGTTGCTGGCGCAGGAAGAGACGTTTGGCCCGCTGGCGGCGTGCTTCCGCTTCCGCGATGAGGATGATGTTATTCACCGGGCGAATGATACGCCCTACGGCCTGGCCGCCTATTTCTATACGCAAAACCTGTCTCGCGTGTTCCGCGTCTCGCAGGCGTTAGAAAGCGGGATGATCGGTATTAACGAATGTGCAGTGTCAACTGAGCTGGGGCCATTCGGCGGCGTTAAGGAGTCCGGGCTGGGGCGTGAAGGCTCGGTGCTGGGACTGGAAGAGTACCTTGAGGTAAAAACGCTGCACATTGGGGGACTTTAGTTTGCAGGATGGGAGAGGGCGTGAGATGAAAATCTATACTTTTGATTTTGACGAGATAGAGGATCAGGGCGATTTTTATCGGGAGTTCGCTCAACTCTTTGCCCTCGATCGTGAGTCGATTCGCGATTTGGATGCACTTTGGGATGCGGTCACCGGCCCACAAATGCCGTTACCGCTGGAGATCGAGTTTATCCATCTTGACGACAAGCAGCGTCGTCGCTACGGCGCGCTGATTCTGCTGTTTGATGAAGCGGAAGAAGAGCTGGAAGGGATGCTGCGGTTCAACGTGCAACGAGCATAAAAAAGCCCTCGCATAAGGGCGAGGGCAAGTCGTCGGACAAGACGACGAGGGTTTATTTGTACAGCTCAGCCGTAGCGTGCCAATGGTCGCCGGTACGGGCTTCAATAATGCGGTAGCTGCTGGCGCCTTGTTTTTCGGCTTTAGCGGCTAATGCGCTGCGCATATCCATCGGGTCGCTACCGATCTGAGAAACAGAAACGGTGCCGACGGATTGCAGATTCTGTGCCTGCTCCGCGTTAACCTGTTGCACTGCGGCACTTGCGCCGAAGGACAGAACGGATGCCAGACCAAGGGATGCGATGATCATTGCGCTTTTCATAATGTTTTACTCCTCACCATATTCTTCATTCTTCAGCGGTGAGAGGATGTTGTTTCTGATTCCTGGGACCGCTGGGTATTAAACTTTTCTACACTGCCGACGTGCTGCCTGACGCGAACTTATTTGTACAGTTCAGCCGTTGCGTGCCAATGAGCGCCGGTACGCGCTTCAATGATGCGATAGGATGATGCACCTTGTTCTTCCGCTTTTTTGTTCAGCATTTCGTGCATATCCATCGGAGATGAACCGACGGAACCGATGGAAACGGTGCCGATTGACTGACGGCTTTGTGCTTGATCGCTGCTGATAGAGTCAGCGGCAAACGCACCGAAAGAGATAACGGAAAGGATGCTCAGAGCGGCAACAGTTGTTTTGATTTTCATGATACTCACCTCGTCGAATTTTTTTGGAAGGTCTTTGTTTTGTGACCCTCATCACGAAATTAAGTATACACTAATCACATAAAATATTAATACCTAGCTAATGGTTTCGCGTGTAATTAGATCTCAAAAATCGTCATTTTTAGAACAGATACGTATAAAAAAAGAGACATTTTGGTAAAGTTAAGTGTTAATAGTGAGCAAAATCAAATAGATATTAGAATTTGATTTTTTGTGCGCTTATGAACGGATATATTCACTGGATCTATGATTGTGGGCAGAAAATCGCACTTAATGTTAACGAGACGGGAGTGAAACGTAGGGGAATTTGCAGTTAAAGCAGCTCCTCTGGTGGACCAGAGGAGAAAGGAAGAGGGATTACAGCTCCTGCTCGAACAGAACCTGGATGGCCTCGTAGAGATCTTTAACGGTGAACCCGCGTGCCGGCGTGGTGAAAATCGTGTCGTCACCGGCAATACTGCCGAGAATGCCTTCCGCTTTGCCCAGAGAGTCAAGCAGGCGAGCGATCAGCTGTGCAGCGCCGGGGCTGGTATGGATAACCACGACCGCATCGTTGTAATCAATATCCAGCACCAGATTCTTCAGCGGGCTGGTGGTTGTCGGCACGCCCAGCTCGGCCGGCAGGCAGTAAACCATTTCCATTTTAGCGTTGCGGGTACGCACGGCGCCAAACTTGGTCAGCATACGAGAAACTTTGGACTGGTTAATATTATCGAAACCTTCTTCCTGCAAGGCCTGAACAATTTCGCCCTGAGAGCTAAATTTTTCTTCCTTCAGTAATGCTTTAAAGGCTTTAACTAATTCTTCTTGTTTAGTTGAACTTCGCATAAGTCACCCGAGTATGGTGGTGAAATTAACATTATTATGCATATAGGTGAATTTTTATGCAAAATAATTTGCTCCAGAGGCTAAGCCAAATAGAGAAAGGGCGGATTTTATCAAAAATTAGACCTAAGAAACATGCCTATATCACGGGATCCAAATAAGTTAAAAGTAAATGAAATGTTATTAAATTGCTGTTGTTTTACGCAACGTGCTGAGTATATTGTAATCGATAGTTGATGAAAATTTGGTTTCGTAGAAAGGCCTTTTTCTGGGAGTAGTGCGGATGCTGTTGAATGGCCCGCATTCTGTAAGCAATTATATTGTAATTATTTACCTTGTGAATTAAGGTCGCCGCAATGGAGTAACAACTGGTATCTCCTGCGTTGGTTTATGCGGTCCACGACAGGTTGTTACCTGAAAGTCATTAACCATAATAAGGAGTTTAGGATGAAAGTCGCAGTCCTTGGTGCCGCCGGCGGTATTGGCCAGGCGCTTGCCCTACTACTAAAGACCCAACTGCCTTCAGGTTCAGAACTCTCTCTCTATGATATTGCCCCCGTCACGCCAGGTGTGGCGGTCGATCTCAGCCATATTCCGACGGATGTTAAAATCAAAGGCTTCTCCGGTGAAGACGCTACACCTGCGCTGGAAGGGGCTGATGTGGTCCTGATTTCCGCCGGTGTGGCGCGTAAGCCCGGTATGGATCGCTCCGATCTGTTTAACGTTAACGCCGGTATTGTCAAAAACCTGGTGCAACAAATCGCCAAAACCGCCCCGAAAGCCTGTATTGGTATTATCACCAACCCGGTGAATACCACAGTGGCCATTGCCGCTGAAGTGCTGAAAAAGGCGGGCGTATATGACAAGAACAAACTGTTCGGCGTGACCACGCTGGATATCATCCGCTCCAACACTTTCGTGGCGGAGCTAAAAGGTAAAAGCGCCAGCGAAGTTGAAGTGCCGGTGATAGGCGGCCACTCTGGCGTGACCATTCTGCCTTTATTATCGCAAATCTCCGGCGTGAGCTTCTCCGATCAGGAAGTGAACGACCTGACCAAACGCATCCAGAACGCGGGCACCGAAGTGGTGGAAGCGAAGGCGGGTGGCGGCTCGGCTACGCTCTCCATGGGCCAGGCGGCGGCGCGTTTCGGCCTGTCTCTGGTTCGCGCCCTGCAGGGCGAGAAGGGCGTGGTTGAATGCGCCTATGTCGAAGGGGACGGCCAGTACGCGCGCTTCTTCTCGCAGCCGCTGCTGTTAGGTAAAAACGGGATTGAAGAACGCCAGTCGATTGGCAAACTGAGCGCTTACGAACAGCAGGCGCTGGAAGGTATGCTTGAGACGCTGAGAAAAGATATTCAGCTGGGTGAAGATTTCATCAATAAATAAGGCGTGACGCCTTAGACGTGACAAAGGGGCCAATGGCCCCTTTGCTTTTTCTGCTGCTTAGCCCGACGCCGGATATTCCTGAATGGTGACCTGCATGGTCAGTTTCTTATCATCACGCATCACGACCACCGGAATGACCGATCCCGGACGAATCTCGGCGACCTGGTCCATGGTTTCCAGCGCGGAAATCGCCGGTTTGCCGTTGACCGAAATAATCACGTCGTTGTTCTGAATACCCGCCTGTGCCGCCGGGCCATCCGGGGCTATCTCATTGACGACAATCCCCTGAATTTGATCGATACCGCCGCCCTGTGAATGCAGCGGGGCAATTTCTCGTCCGCTGATGCCGATAAAGCCGCGAATCACGCGTCCGTCACGAATCAGCTTATCCATAATTTTGGTTGCCAGCTGGAACGGAATGGCGAAACTCAGCCCCTCCGGGGTTTCACCGTCGTTACTCTTATCGAAAGAGAGGGTGTTAATGCCCATCAGCTCACCCAGCGAGTTGACCAGCGCGCCGCCGGAGTTACCGTGGTTGATAGAGGCATCGGTCTGCAGAAAGTTCTGTCGACCACTTGGGTTGAGGCCGATACGACCGGTCGCGCTGATAATCCCCTGGGTAATGGTCTGCCCGAGGTTGTACGGGTTGCCGATGGCCAGCACTACGTCACCGATGTGCGGTGTGCGCTTCGGGTTAATGGGGATGACCGGCAGGCCGCCGGTGGCGTTGATCTTCAGCACCGCCAGATCGGTCAGGCTATCGGAGCCGACCAGCAGGGCTTCAAACACGCGACCATCCTGGAGGGCGACGATGATCTGATCGGCATCGTTGATCACATGTTTGTTGGTAATAATGTAGCCGCGCTCGTCCATGATCACCCCGGAGCCGAGCGTTTTGATTTCCAGCTGATTATTGGTGTTGCTGTTCAGACTGCGGTTATAGACGTTCACCACCGCAGGGGCAGCGCGGCGCACCGCCGTGTTATAGCTGGCGGGGGCTTCATCTGTACTGCTAAAGCGCTCGGTGGATAACGGATTCCACTGACGCAACGAAGGGACGGTGACAATGAGTATGCCGCCAACCAGTAAACCAAGTGCAACCGAACGTAAGAGCTTTACAAGCATGATACAGGCATCGTTGATGAGGAAACTGGACGAAGCATACCACGAGAAAAACCGGACATACATTCCAGGCTATGCCCGGTTTTTCGTGGATTAGCGCAGAAGCAGGTAAATACTTTCATTACCGCGTATGACATTCAGCGCGATAACCGCCGGTTTCGCTTCCAGCACTTTGCGCAGTTCGGCAATCGACTGTGTCGGCTGGCGGTTGATACCGATGATGACGTCATCTTTATGCAGGCCGATTTGCGCGGCAGGGCTACCTTTTTCCACACCAGAAATGACAACCCCTTTAGTGCCGCTTTTCGCCTGGCCATCGCTGAGCGATGCCCCTTCCAGCGCCGGGATAATCAGCTGTGCGCTGGCGGTTGATGAGGCGCTCTTATCCAGCGTCACCTCCACTTCCAGCGGTTTACCGTCGCGGAGCAGGCCCAATTTGACCTTCGAACCCGGTTCCGTGGTGGCGATGCGGGAACGCAACTCGGCGAAACTGTTCAGCGGCTTGCCGTTCAGGCTGGTAATCACGTCGCCGGATTTAATTCCCGCTTTTGCTGAACCGGAGCCAGGCAGCACTTCGCTAACGAATGCCCCGCGCTGCACATCGAGATTAAACGCTTTGGCGATGTCGGCGGTCATCTCCATACCGCGGATGCCGAGCAGGCCGCGTTTGATTTCACCGAACTGAATCAGCTGTTGAGCGAGGGTCTGTGCCATGTTGCTGGGGATAGCAAAGCCGATACCGACGCTGCCGCCACCGGGGGCCAGAATGGCGGTGTTGATACCGATCAGCTCGCCGTTCAGGTTCAGCAGCGCGCCGCCGGAGTTGCCGCGGTTGATAGCCGCATCGGTCTGAATGAAGTTCTCCAGCCCTTCCAGATTGAGGCCGCTACGGCCCAGCGCCGAGACGATACCGGATGTGACGGTCTGCCCCAGGCCGAACGGGTTCCCGACGGCCACGGCGAAGTCGCCCACGCGCAGTTTGTCGGAATCGGCGATGGCGATTTGCGTCAAATGGCTGGCTTTCTGGATTTGTAACAGCGCAATGTCGCTCTGGTCGTCGCTGCCGATAAGCTTCGCTTCAAACTCACGGCCATCGTTCAACTGAACGCTGATTTTCTGCGCGTCGCTGATGACGTGATTGTTGGTTAGCACGTAGCCTTTAATGGCATCAATAATGACGCCGGAGCCCAGACCTTCAAACTGCTGGGTGGGCTCATTGGCCGTGTTGCCGCCATCGTCGCCAAAGAACTTTTTGAGCTCGTCTGGCACCTGCTGATTCACGGGGGCCGTTCCTTCTACCTGAACGCTCACCACCGCAGGCAGCACTTTCTCCAGCATCGGCGCGAGGCTAGGCAGCGCGCCCTGGCCTGGAACCTGTGTCGGCAGCGACGCGAACGCCGGCGCTGGAGCGGCGAGGGATAACCCAACGCTTAACGCCAACGCACTTAACAGTAAAGTTGATTTATTCATTGATGCTGGCCCTCATGACCCTGGATGCAAGAACACGACTTCCCGAAAAGACTGATGTTATTGAAGTAAATATAGACGGCGTAGGCAGAAGAGGACGGGCGCATGCCATGCGCCCGTAAAATATTTGTGGAATGCAGATTAATCGCGTTTTGCACCGCTACGCAGCAGACCGGATGCGCCGTCGGAGTAGTCGCGCGGCATCTGTACCGGCGCCTGATCGTTTCCGGCTTCGGACTCGGCCAGACGGTTGCGGAACGGGTTGGCTTCCGCAGACATGCCCGGCAGCAGATTGCTGGAGCTTTTCGCCATGTGCTGGTAGATCTGGCGATAGTCATCGGCCATGTTATCGAGCAGCTCGGCGCTGCGGGCGAAATGGCTGACCAGCTCTTCGCGGTACTCTTCCAGCTCGGCTTTGTTTTTCTCCAGCTCGTACTGCAACGCCTGCTGCTGGCGTAATTTACGATTACCAAAACGCATGGCTACGGCACCGATGATGATACCGACAACTAACCCAATTAGCGCGTATTCCCAGGTCATGAACATCTCCCATTGTTTTGTTGTTCCGTAGGGTATTGGCGGCTTCGGCAACTCCATACCAGCGCCCGATAGTGCCACTATAACCGCTAATCCTGTAGAAGTGGAATCCTGACGCATCATCGCGTAGTGTAGAACGGACTTTTTTTAGTCAATCGTGAAGTAAGACATACCGGTTTTCAAAGGAATAACAATTAGATCATGCAAAGCCAGTCCCCCACATCGCGCTACCTTCAGGCCCTCGAGGAGGGCAGCCATCAACCTGACGATGTTCAGCGCGAGGCGGTAAACCGTCTCGATACCATTTACCAGGAACTCCAGCATAAAACGCCCGTCTCCGCCCCTGTCGGTGGCCTGCGCGCGCGTTTTGGCAAACTGCTCGGCAAGAAAGAGCCTGACGCGCCGAGCGCCGTACGCGGCCTGTATATGTGGGGCGGCGTGGGGCGAGGGAAAACCTGGCTGATGGATATGTTCTATCAAAGCCTACCGGGCGAGCGGAAGCAGCGCCTGCACTTCCACCGCTTTATGTTACGCGTGCATGAAGAACTGGCCGCGCTCCAGGGGCACACTGACCCGCTGGAAATTGTGGCCGAACGCTTTAAAGCCGAGACCGACGTGCTGTGTTTTGATGAATTTTTTGTTTCCGATATTACCGATGCCATGCTCCTTGGCGGCCTGATGAAGGCGCTGTTCGCGCGCGGTATTACGCTGGTCGCGACCTCCAACATTCCGCCGGATGAACTGTATCGTAATGGGCTACAGCGCGCGCGCTTCCTGCCGGCGATCGAGGCGATTAAAGAGCACTGCGATATCATGAATGTCGATGCTGGCATCGACTATCGTCTACGCACGTTGACGCAGGCGCACCTGTGGCTTTCGCCGCTCAACGCAGAGACCCGCCAGCAGATGAATAAACTGTGGCTGGCACTGGCGGGGACGCCGCAGATGAACCAGACCACGCTGGAGATTAATCATCGTCCGCTGCCGACTCTTGGCGTAGAAAACCAGACGCTGGCGGTCTCCTTTAATACCCTGTGTGTCGACGCACGCAGCCAGCACGACTACATTGCGCTGTCGCGTCTGTTCCACACCGTGATGTTGTTTGACGTGTCTGTGATGACGCCATTGCTTGAGAGTGAAGCGCGCCGCTTTATCGCGCTGGTGGACGAATTCTACGAACGCCATGTGAAGCTGGTGGTGAGCGCCGAAGTCGAGTTGTACAACATCTATCAGGGGGAGCGACTGAAATTTGAGTTCCAGCGCTGCCTGTCGCGTTTGCAGGAGATGCAGAGCGAAGAGTATCTGAAGCGTGCGCATATGCCTTAAAGCTCCCCTCTCCCCGTGGGAGAGGGGCTGGGGGTGAGGGCATCAGGCCGCACATCCCCAAACCCTGAAAAACCCGCAGCAAATCACATAAAGGGGTCGACCTTTGACCCCGACTTCTCTATAATCTTGCGACCCCACGTTACAAGAGAGTTTTTTTCCCAAAACTTTCTCTGCGCCGGCATAGGCTATTCGAAGGGGTAGGTTTGCTGGACAATGTCGTGTGAAC